>DXFG01000261.1 GCA_019114545.1 Candidatus Blautia pullistercoris
GCAACGCCGTAGCGCATGGCTTTCTGCACGGTTACGCCCAGCATTCCGCCGGCAACGGAGCGGGGAGAAAAGGCTCCCACAAAAATATTCTTAAATGCATCCGCAACGCCGGAACAGTGGTCAGATAGGTAATTGCGAAACAGATTTGCAAGCTTGATTCCAGCGAGGTAAAGATCCGGTATAACCGGATTTTCAGGAGGTGGATGCGGATAACAGGATTTTGAGACATGAAAACAAAGCAGATAAGGATATCTGCCTGTGAAATGGTATGTGGCGTGTGAGGTTATGCAATCAGGGGCTTTAAACTGCGGATATATTGATGCTTGTGCAGTTTGTCTGCAACTATTACCGTAATGAGCTGGGTAATCCCGGCAAGAAGCAGGTCGGCATGAAGCGTTTTCTCATTCTGGGTTTTACGTCCGGCAACACAAAAACTGTCTTTGAAATGGTTGATGGATTTCTCAACATTCCCTCTGACTTTGTAGGTGGAATTCCATTCATCCGTACCGCGGATTGTACCAGGGTAGGCACGCAGATTTTTCTCAGGATAAAGATAAACCATCCTGCCGCAGGAAGATTCTGTACAAGGATTATCGCAATGGCAGACACGCTTACTTTTACCCGTTTCCTTATCATATACCCATTTCATTTTGGGACATACGAACTTCATGGTAGGGAGTCCGCAGCGCAGATGGGATTTACTGCCTTCCTGTTTCATCGGCAGGGAAGGATCTTTCGGGCAGCAGGGAATGCCATTTTCATTTAAAGGGCAGTCACTTTCCGGAAGAGAGATTCTTCCGTTAAGCGGGATATAAGCTTTCTCAAAAGAAGCTTCCTGAAGCAGATATTTATAGATTTCAATGGAGTCAAAAGCTGCATCCCCCAGAAATGTTTTGGGGTTGATCAGAGGATGTTTCTTAAAAAAGTCCTTCAGCACAGGAATGAGAGCTTTGGAATCCGCAAGGCTTTTATCCTCATCCGGGGAGTCGGATTTCTTTCCAACCACGATATCCGGGTGAGCATCCAGAAAGTCTTTGTTATAAAAGCTGATATCCCTGACAATGCCAAGCCCGTTTGTCAGAATGCCAAATTTAAAGGCATAACAAAAATGACCGTTGATGTACATCTGCTGTATGGCTGGATTGGCAGCGGCGTGGGAAGGCATGGAGCCGTAGGCAGCTTTATAAGGGTCGAAGGAGTCATCCAGTCCATTTGCTTTTTTGAAGGTTTTCAGCTGCCGGATGATACGGTTGGCATATTTGGGATTGTTTTCGGTAACCCAGGCCTCAATGCCGGAGGTGTCAAAGAGAAGCATAGCCGCTTTTGTCTTATCAATCCGTTGGCAGATCGGTTCAGTCAGGTCAGCAAGCCTGTCAAACATGGATTGTAAGTCCGATAAGAAATCCTGTTTAAACCGGGTGAATTTAGAAGCATCCGGAACAACAGAAAAGCCACAGAAATCCCGCAGTTCCTGGGAGTATTTCAGAAATACGATCAGGAGGGAAGTGGTTGGAATTGAGAAGATCAGCTGTAATAACAGAGCCTTGAGCATCGGGAAAAGAAGATGCTTGCGGGGTCTGCCGGTGGCAGCGTGAAAATGAGAAACAAAAGACACCGGAACAATTTCACCAAGGTCGATGGTTTCATCGAGTATGGAAAGAAACGCATACTTGTCGTTATCAAATTTATTTTGGCAATCGGTAAAAATATCTGCCAAAGAAAGCTGTTTGTATGTTATCATATAGGTACAACTCCTTTACTGGTGGATATGGTTAATTGTTACTGGACATCTCAATTTTACCATAAACCAGTGAGGAGTTGTTTTATTTTGTTAAAAAAAGAATCCTGTATTTATGCGGGTTCTGGCGTTTCGCAAACGCCTAACTAATGCATATACGGTGAAAGGAGCACGAAGTGGATGTTATTATCATATAAATCTTCAACCCAATAAAAATTATGTAAGGGTTAATATATACTGTAAAAATTCCTCTTACAACTATTTTAATGTACTTGCAAACTTCAACTATGAAAAAAATGCAGACTTTGTTCGTTATGCAGGATAGATACTATTTCTATACAAGTATATTGAAATGTAGTAAATAATTAGAAAACATAAAACAACCGTCGACCGTTTAGGAGATAACCTTGGATTACATTCTCTTAAATGATTGACGGTTTTTTATTTTTCAAACCTAGAAACTCTATGTTATAATAAACCCACCTTTCAGAGACATGAAAACAAAGGCAGAGGAGAATTTTGTTTCTCCGGGGATAAGTAAAGAAACAGAGGAGACAGATAATGAAACTTCTTATAGCAGAAGATGAAGAGGATTTAAACAGAATTATCGCCATGAAGCTGCGGGGAGAGGGATATGAGGTGGACTGCTGTTTTGACGGGGAGGAGGCGCTGGAACATCTGCTTTACGCAGAGTACGACGCTGCTGTGCTGGATATCGCAATGCCTGTCATGGACGGCCTGGAGACGGTAAAGCGCCTGCGAAGTCAGGGAAAGACCACGCCTGTTATCTTCCTGACAGCCAGAGATACAGTTCTTGACAGGATAGAAGGGCTGGACGCAGGGGCCAGCGACTATGTGGTAAAGCCTTTTTCCTTTGATGAACTTCTGGCAAGGATACGGGCAGTGATGCGTACTGCCCGGGGAAGCGCTTCAGAGGTTTATGAGCTGGATGACCTCTCACTGAATACAAGAAGCCACATTGTCGCAAGAGCAGGAAAACAGATCGATCTTACCGGGAAAGAATACCGTCTGCTGGAATACCTTCTGATAAATAAAAACCAGATCCTCAGCAGGGAAAGGATACTGAATCATGTGTGGGGATATGATTTTGAAGGCAGCGGCAATGTGGTAGACGTTTATATGAATTATGTGAGAAAGAAAATAGAAGCAGACGGGCAAAGAAAACTGATTCATACGGTCCGGGGCATCGGATATGTGATGCGCGTGGAAGAGAATGGAGAAAAAATATGAAAAAAAGCAGATTCCGATGGCGGATCACCCTCTGGTTTTCTCTGGCGCTGCTGCTGATGTGTCTGCTTATGGGGATTGCCGTCATATCCCTGTACCGCGTGAAGATTGAAAATGATGTTCTCGACCAGCTTCAGCTCACAGTTGACCAGTGTGCGGAAATAATCGGAAAGGAGCCGGAACTCCAGGCAGTTCTCAGAGGAAACGGGGCAAAGGAAATAGAAAGCTCTGTTTTTCTGCAGGATTCTGTTTTTCTTACAATTTATCATGAGGATCAGACAAGAGCCTGCGGATTGTTCCTTTACGGGGAAGATAAGGAGATACCGCTGCATGACGGCCAGATCCGAAGGCTCAAGGCAGAGGGGAGCAGATGCTGTCTGTATGACCGTTATATAGCTCTGGAGGAAGGCGGCCTGTGGGTGCGGGGCTTTGCCTACTTGGGGACGGATACAGCTTATCTGCTTTCCGGTCTGTGGGATATCTTTCTGGTATTTCCCTTGATACTGGCGGCAGCTCTTTTTGGAGGATACTGGCTGGCGGGACGCTTCCTGCAGCCGGTTTCCCGGATTAGCCGGACGGCGGAGAATATAAGAAAAAGCGGCGATCTGACCAGAAGAGTCAAGACAAAGGATACGGGAGATGAGCTGGCCGCGCTGGCGGAAAACTTTAACGCCATGTTTGACAGACTGGAAAAAAATTTTGAGGCGGAGAGACAGTTTACCTCCAATGCGTCCCATGAATTGCGTACGCCTGTAACGGTTATCCTTGCGCAATGCGAGTATGCCCTGACAAATACTGTGGATCACAAAGAACTTAAAGAAGCTCTTCAGGTAGTGCAGCGTCAGGGATACCGTATGTCGCAGCTTATCGAAACCCTTCTGCTCCTGACCAGAATAGAGCAGAATACCGGAGATTATCCCATGGAGGATACGAACGTCAGCGCGCTGACCCGGGATATCTGCCAGGACGCCGCCATGCTTCCGGAGCAGGAAATCACACTGGAAACAGAGATCAGGGAAGGTATATGGCTGAAGGTCAATCCCCGGCTGTACCGGACGATGCTGGACAACCTTCTGAGAAATGCATACCGCTACGGCAGAGAGAAAGGGAAAATACAGGTTTCTCTGACAGAAGAGAACGGAATCGTCCGGCTGAAAGTAAAGGACAACGGGATGGGGATAGAGGAAAAGGATCTTCCCCATATCTGGGAGCGATTTTACCGGGGCGACGCTTCCCGGAAGAAAAAGGGGCTGGGGCTGGGGCTTTCTATGGCATGGCAGATCGTACAATATCATAGAGCCAGGATCACAGTAGAAAGTGCCGCCGGGAAGGGAACGGAGTTCTGCGTAAGATTTGATTCTTTATCATAATTTGTTCACAAAAAAGAGACTTCTTTCTAATCTTATTCTAAGAAAAGATGATTAATCTTGGAGTATGAATTAGAAAGGAGTCTTTTATTATGGAAGAGAAAATAGACACTGCTCAAAAGATAACGGTGAAAAATCGGGCTATGATACGGATAAACAGGCTCCGGAAAGTATATAAACTGGAAGACGAAAGCGTTGTAGCTCTCCATGGCGTAAGTGCAGAAATACAAAGGGGAGAAATCTGCTGTATTTTTGGAACATCAGGTTCGGGGAAGAGTACACTTTTGAATCATCTGGCCGGGATGGAAAAGCCCACTTCCGGGGAGATTTTTATGGGAAAAACAGATATTACAAAGCTCAGGGAAGCGGATATGGTTTCTTTTCGGAGAAAACATATAGGATTTATCTTTCAGGCGTATAATCTGCTTCCTGGACTGACGGCCCTGGAAAATGTAGCGCTTCCCATGGTGTTTCAGGGATATCCCAAAAAGGAGCGGAACAAAAGAGCGGAAGATTTATTAAAACGGGTGGGGCTGGAAAAAAGAATCCATCACTATCCGTCTCAGATGTCAGGAGGACAGCAGCAGAGGGTGGGGATTGCAAGAGCTTTTGTGACAGATCCCAAGGTAGTGTTTGCGGACGAACCAACTGGAAATCTGGATACAAAAACAACGGCTCAGATTATGGAAATGATCACAGAAATGGCAAGACAGAATAACCAGACTATTGTCCTGGTAACGCACGACCCTCATATGGCCTCCTATGCGGATCGGATTATTACCTTAATTGATGGGAAAATTGTAAAGGACGAACAAAAGAAAAAGTAGAGACATTAACGCTATAGTAATTTCAAATTGATAGAAAAAATTCAGGAAAGGCGGTACTTCAGAAATCTATATGAAAACAGGAAAAGCAAGAAAAACAGGAAAAATAAGAGCGGCGGCCGCTGTGGCAGCGATATTTCTGCTGGCGGGAAGCACTTGTCAGGTTTATGGCGCGGAACCGGAAAATCCGGTACAGATAACAGAAGAGGGCAGGGCGGCAGGCGCAGACGAAATGCCGGAGACGCCTGCCGATGTACAGATACAAAATCCCGCCGAACAGCTGAAAGCGCCGGTATCGGCGCCGGATGGCACTTTGCCGGAATTTTCCGATTCCCCGTCAGCTCCTGATAATGCGGAGAAAAAAACTTCAGAGGAGACTTCTGTCCCTCCAGCAGATACTGAGCTTCCCTCTGTTGATTTTACATCCGGAGATCCAGTGCAGACACCGGATCAATCAGGAAATCAGGGACAGGAATCCCAGCCTACGCAGCAGCCGGATCCGGAATTTCAAAGCCCGCAGAAGAATCCGGAAGAAGGGCAGGAAAAACCGGTTCAGGAAGAGGAAAAAAGTCAGAGCGGTACTTTATATATTACAAGAGAAAAGCTGGAAAAAGGAATCAGAGCCAATAAAGATTTCAGGATCACGGTACTTTTAAAAAATACATGGACATCTGGAAATATCAGGGACGGCAGAATGAATCTGGAACTGCCGCAAGAGCTCAGTCTGCATTCAGCATACAAAAAAGAAACGTTCGATCTGCCGACAATACAGCCTGGGGCAACAGAAAAAATAAATATCCGGCTTCATGCCGGAGATATAAAAGAAGAGGGACAGACGTTAAGGCTGAAGGTGAGAACTGTTTTTCAGCATGAACCGGAGGGAAAAGAAACAGAGCGGCAGGAGGTGCTGCTGATCCCTGTAAATACGTCAGAGAGCAAAGCTGTTTTTGTAGACAATACGGCATCCTATGGTGCGTCAGGAGGAGAAGCATATTTCGGCGGAGTGGAATCTTCAGGGGAAGAGAAGAAAAATGCAGATCCCATGGTTCCAAGAATTATTGTCAGTCAGTATGATTATGACGAAGACGCTTCTGCCGGAAAGACTTTTCAGACAAATATCACTATCTGCAATACAAACGAAAAATTAAATGTGGAAAATATGGTGGTAAGTATAGAAACAGGGGAGACGGCTTCTCTGCAGGGTTCCTCCAATATGGTATATGTGAAGGTTCTGAAACCCCAGGAAACTTACCGCACAGGTATCCGTCTGAAGACCTCCGAAGACGGAAAGACTGACAGCGCGGATATTACTCTGAATTTTAAATATGAATACATGAAGAATGGCGAACGGACAGAAGTAGAGTCGGCGCAGAAAATTTCCATTCCGGTGCAGATTCCCGACCGCTTCAGCGCCGGAGAAATTCAGACGATGGATGAGCCCTCAGCGGGAGAAGAGTTTACAGTTTCTCTGCCCTATGTAAATAAGGGGAAAATACCTGTGAGCAATGTAGAAGCAGTGATAAAGACAGAGATGAAAGCCGGAGAAACATACAAGTATCTGGGAAACGTGGAGG
>DXFG01000262.1 GCA_019114545.1 Candidatus Blautia pullistercoris
AGCTTTTTTCGGGCTGCTTTCCTGCGGAAGCTGGGCAGGAGAGGTTCTGGACACACATCAGTTTCTTTCTCATATCTGTGTTGCAGGCCCTGGATTAAAAGACTTTCAGGAATATAAGGGACAGGCGGGAACGAAGCTGACCAGGATCTGCCGGGAAGATCTGTCAGACAGAGGGGAGAAAATCCTTCAGGAGTTTCTGGAGACGGATCCGGATCTGCCTCTGTATATTTCCATAGATAAAGATGTGCTTAGACAAGAAGACGCCAGAACTAACTGGGACCAGGGAGAACTGCCCCTGGATCAGCTTCTGAGATGGGTGGATCTTGCCTTTGAAAAAAGAAAGGTTATAGGAGTGGATATCTGCGGAGAAAATCCTTCGGACACAGCCCGGCCGATCTCCGGGAAAGACCTGCAGATTAATAGCCGGACAAACAGAGCGCTTTTACTCTTTTTAAAAAAGAAGATAAAATCTCAAGTTATACTTGACTAATTTAATCCAGTTTCGTTATAATTTTAACATACAATTATTTACATAGGAGGAATTTAAGAAATGAACCAGTGTTATGGATGCAATACCTGTGCCAGTGCGGACAAGCCTTTGGAGGGATTTATCCGCAGCCTTCCCATGGAGACTTCTCATCACAGAGTAGAAGGACAGAGCACCAAATGCGGCTTCGGCCTTCAGGGTGTGTGCTGCCGTCTCTGCGCCAACGGCCCATGCCGGATCACACCAAAAGCTCCCAGAGGAATCTGCGGTGCTACTGCAGATGTTATCGTGGCAAGAAACTTCCTGCGGGCAGTTGCCAGCGGTTCCGGCTGCTATATCCACATTGTAGAAAATACAGCTCTGAATGTGAAGAAAACAGCTGAGATCAAGGGAGAGATCAAAGGGGAGAAATCCCTGGCAAAACTGGCAGAGATTTTCGGTGTACAGGGAACCGACAAGTGGGATACTGCAAAGCAGGTAGCCCAGATGGTACTGGACGATCTGTATAAACCGGAATACGAAAAAATGGAACTGGTAGAAAAAATGGCTTACGGCCCCAGATTTAAGAGATGGCAGGAACTGAATATCCTTCCCGGAGGAGCCAAAGGCGAAGTGTTCCATGGCGTGGTGAAATGTTCCACAAACCTGAATTCTGACCCGGTAGATATGTATACAGACTGCCTGAAACTGGGTATCTCCACAGGTATCTACGGACTGACACTGACAAACCTGTTAAACGACGTACTTTTAGGAGAACCGGAACTTCGCATGGCACCGGTAGGTCTTCGTGTGATTGACCCGGATTATATCAATATTATGATCACAGGACATCAGCATACGATTTTCGTAGACCTTCAGGAGAGACTTACCTCCAAAGAAGCTGTTGCAAAAGCTCAGGCAGCAGGCGCAAAGGGCTTTAAGCTGGTAGGCTGTACCTGCGTGGGACAGGATCTTCAGCTTAGAGGCGCTCACTATACAGAAGTATTTGACGGTCATGCAGGAAATAACTATACCAGTGAAGCAGTGCTTGCCACAGGCGGCATTGACGCTGTCCTTTCTGAGTTTAACTGTACTCTTCCCGGCATTGAGCCTATCTGTGATGAACTGATGATTAAACAGATCTGTCTGGATGATGTGGCAAAGAAGGCTAATGCAGAGCTGAAACCTTTCAAATTCGAAGAAAGAGAAAAACAGAGTGAAGAGATCATCGACGAGATTGTAGAAGCTTATAAAGCAAGAAGAGGCAAAGTAACCATGAATCTTCAACCGGAACATGGAAACGACCATACTCTTACAGGTGTTTCTGAAGGCTCCTTAAAAGAATTCCTGGGAGGAAACTGGAAACCTCTTATCGACCTGATCGTATCCGGAGATATCAAAGGTGTTGCCGGTGTAGTAGGATGCTCCAACCTGACAGCAGGGGGCCATGACGTTCTTACAGTAGACCTGGTAAAAGAACTGATCTCCAGAGACATTATCGTTCTTACAGCAGGATGTTCTTCAGGGGGAATCGAAAACTGCGGTCTGATGACACCAGAAGCAGCAAAACTGGCAGGACCAAAGCTCCGTGCAGTCTGCGAAAAACTGAATATTCCTCCAGTGCTGAACTTCGGTCCATGTCTGGCTATCGGACGTCTGGAAATCGTTGCCACAGAGCTGGCAGAAGCTCTGGGAATCGATATTCCTCAGCTTCCGCTGGTACTTTCTGCCGCACAGTGGCTGGAAGAGCAGGCTCTGGCAGACGGATGCTTCGGCCTGGCCCTGGGACTGCCCCTTCATTTAGGACTGCCGCCTTTCGTTACAGGAAGCGATCTGGCAGTGAAACTTCTTACGGAAGACATGAAGAGCCTTACCGGCGGACAGGTGATCATTAACCCGGATGCTAAGGCAAGTGCAGATATCCTGGAAAAGATCATTGAGGAGAAACGTGCAGGTTTAAATATTTAAAAGACAGGAGCCTAAGATGAAGAGAATAATGATAGACGCCTCGAAATGCGACGGCTGCAAGAGCTGCTCCGTGGCATGTATGCAGGCCCACAGAAAAGATGAAGGCGATGTCTATACACTGGATCTCACAGACATTGCCAATGAGACCAGGAATTTTATCTATAAAAATCCTGACGGAAGTTATACTCCGGTGTTCTGCAGACACTGTGACCAGCCGGAGTGTGTCATGTCCTGTATGAGCGGCGCTCTTACCAAAGACCCGGAAACAGGCCATGTGCAGTACGATGAGAAGAAGTGCGGTTCCTGCTTTATGTGCGTGATGAACTGTCCTTACGGCGTACTGAAACCTGATGACAGCACCCGCAGCAAGGTGATTAAATGCGATTTCTGCATTGAAAAGGGAGAAGATCCCAGCTGCGTAAAGGCCTGTCCAAAGCAGGCTATCTGGGTTGAGGAGGTGTAGAGATGGAATATGTGATCTTAGGAGCAGGAGCAGCAGGCATTACTGCGGCAAAGACAATCCGGAAAGCAGACAAAAATGGAAAGATTACGGTGATCTCTACAGACACTCAGGTACATTCCAGATGTATGCTCCACAAATATCTGAGCCATGAAAGAGATGCTGCAGGGATCAGCTTTGTAGATCCGGACTTTTTCGAGAAAAATCAGATCACCTGGCTGCCGGGAAAAACCGTAAACCGTCTGGATACCCAGGGAAAAAAGGTTTATACCGACCAGGGAGATGAAGTAAGCTATGATCGTCTTCTCATTGCCACAGGAGCAGAGAGCTTTATCCCACCGGTGGGAAATTTAAGAGAAGCTGAAAATGTTTTCGGACTCCGTCATTTAAGAGATGCCCAGGCTATTGATGAACTGGCAAAAAATGCTGAGAACATTGTGATCATCGGTTCTGGTCTGGTTGGCCTGGATGCAGCCTATGGTCTGATGGAGACTGGAAAGAAAGTATCCATTGTAGAGATGGCAGACCAGATCCTGCCCGTACAGCTTGATAAGACGGCGGCTTTTGAATATCAGAAACGCTTTGAAGGAGCAGGAGCCCGGTTCTATCTGGGAAGAAAGGCTGCGGACACCATTATGGGAGAAGATAAGAACATTCATGAGATTGTCCTGGATAATGGAGAAAAGCTGGCCTGTGACCTGATCATTGTGGCTGCCGGCGTCCGCTCTGCAGTTGCAGGAATGGAAGGAGAAGGGATCGTCATTGACCGTGGAATTAAGGTAGACGATTATCTTCAGACAGGAGCCGAAGGAGTATATGCGGCAGGTGATGTAACTGGCCTTTCTGGTATCTGGCCAAACGCTCAGAAGCAGGGAGAAACGGCGGCTCTGAATATGTGCGGTTCTCATGTAGAATACACAGACCGTTATGCCATTAAGAATACCATTAACTTCTTTGGACTGGTTTCTATGTGTGTAGGTGTGATCCTTCCTCAGGAGGGCGATGTGGTCATTGCCAGAGAGGATTCCAGAAACTACAAACGTGTAGTCCTTCGGGATGGAAAGGTAGTTGGCGTTCTTCTCCAGGGAGATATTTCCCACGGCGGAATCTGGCAGTATCTGATCAAAAATCAGATTTCCATATCCGGGATCCAGAAAGATATCTTTGACCTGAACTTCGGAGATTTCTACGGGATCAAGGATAATGGGGAATACCAGTGGAGAATGAAAGCCATAAGCAGATAAAACGGATTACTGCGTCATTGCAAGTTGTTAAAGTGCCCTTGACAAAGCCGGGAAGGTTTCTGTATACTGGTCTTCGTAAATGAGAAAAGCGAAGATGGGAACAAGTAGTATGCAGAGAGACCTACAGAAAGGAGCCGGCAGATGAGAGGCCCAGGAGAACTGCAGTGCGAATACCTCCCGGAGCTTCACACCGAAAAGCAATGAGTAGGCTGTGACGTTTTGGTGTACGTTACAACACTTTGAGTATCGCGTAAGCTGTACTTGCAGAGGCAGGCAGTGTGAGCTGTCTGTGAATAAAGGTGGTAACACGGGAATCTATAAGCTCTCGTCCTTTTGTAACAGGAAGGACGGGGGCTTTTTATCATTGTGGGGACTGCCCTGTAAAAGTTTTGCAGAATATTTACTATGTTTTCTTGAACAGTCTGGGGGAGCTATCGCATTAAACAAAATCGAGAATATTTATGTGTTTTATTGCTCAGTCTGCGCCGCTTTGAGCCTGTAGTCTCAAAGCTGTGCTCGACAAATTCGCATAAAATACATAAATATTCCTGACACATGTTTAATGCGACAACTCCTGCTCGACAAATTTGCAGAAAACATAGCAAATATTCTCTGTAATTCTTCGAGGGCAGTTGAAAATGATAAAAGTTTGTGAGCTGTTTATCGGACAGACGATAGCGTCCTTCAGAAAAAGCAAAAACTGTGGCAGCTGTTATTTGTATACTGCCATGGTCAAGTAAAGAGAAAAGGAGAATCTAAGATGAAAATTTATGAGGAATTGCAGGCCAGGGGGCTGATTGCACAGGTGACGGATGAGGAAGAGATCAGGGAATTGATCAACAACGGAAAGGCTACTTTTTATATCGGGTTTGACCCTACGGCGGACAGCCTTCATGTAGGGCATTTTATGGCTCTGTGTCTGATGAAGCGCCTTCAGATGGCGGGAAATAAGCC
>DXFG01000263.1 GCA_019114545.1 Candidatus Blautia pullistercoris
CGCATAGTCAAACTCTGCTGCCTGTCCGATCACGATAGGGCCGGAACCGATCATCAATACTTTTTTAATATCCGGATTTCTTGGCATTACTCTGTCACCTCCATCATTTTAATGAAACGGTCAAATAAGTATCCGGAGTCCTGAGGTCCGGGGCAGGCTTCCGGATGGAACTGTACGGTAAAAATATTTTTCCCTACATATTTCAGTCCTTCGTTGGTCTTATCATTTACGTTCTCAAAAGCCGGAACTGCGATCTTAGGATCCAGAGTCTCAGTATCCACCACATATCCATGGTTCTGAGAAGAAATATAAACCCTTCCTGTCTCCAGATCTTTTACCGGATGGTTTCCGCCTCTGTGGCCGTATTTCATTTTCTTAGTATCTGCGCCGGTAGCCAGAGCCATAAGCTGATGTCCCAGGCAGATGGCAAAAATAGGGGTCTGGGAATCATACAGCTTCCGGATCTCTTTAATGATCTGGGTACACTCTTTGGGATCTCCAGGTCCGTTAGAAAGCATAATGCCGTCAGGCTGGTCCTTCAGGATCTCCTCCGCTTTAGTAAAAGCCGGATAAACAGTAACCTGGCAGCCTCTTTTATTTAAAGATTCTGCGATATTTTCTTTGGCACCGAAGTCCATAAGCGCCACCTTCGGTCCATCTCCCTTAAGGATCGTTTTTTCCTCGCAGGTAACCTTCTCTACCACTTTTCCTGTTGTATAGGCATGAAGTTTCGGAATCACTTCCTCCAGTTTAAAATCCGGATTGGTGGTAATCATACCATTCATGGTTCCCTTCTCCCTGAGGATTCTGGTAAGGGCCCTGGTATCGATTCCTGCAATACCTGGAATATCGTATCGTTTCAAAAAGTTCTGAATTGTATCTTCACAGCGGAAGTTGCTTGGAATACGGGATAATTCTCTTACAATATACCCGTCGGGCCATGGTCTCAAAGATTCCTGGTCCTCATAGCAGATACCATAATTTCCAATCAATGGATATGTCATGCAGACTGCCTGTCCGGCATAAGAAGGGTCTGTAAGTACTTCCAGATAACCAGTCATAGAGGTGTTAAAAACAATCTCGCTGATGACTTCTCTCTTGCAGCCAATGCTGGTACCTGTGAAGACGGTCCCATCTTCCAGTATCAAAAATGCTTTCATTCTTTCACCTGTCTCCCTTTCTGTTCTTTTCATCTTACTGCCAGGATCAAAGGTCTTGTATAAAACATCCTCCAAATCCATAAATCTGGGGACTGGAAATCCTCCTGGCATCCCGGCCTCCTAAAAAGCCCTAAAATTCCCCAAATTGTAAAAAGTGTATCATAACACACTATTTTTTTCAACCTTTTTTACAGAATCTATTGAGTAAAACTTTTTTTAATTTTTACTTGACAATTTCAGACAAATCCTTTAATATATATTTTGCGCTTACGAAAACGCAAAACTTCATAAAGATGCAGGAGTGGCGGAATTGGCAGACGCGCAGGCTTCAGGTGCCTGTGGTAGCAATATCGTGTGGGTTCAAGTCCCATCTCCTGCATGAAGAAAACCTCAGATGGAAAATATCTGAGGTTTTTTCTTGTCTCTTATTGTCGTCGCAGCCAGACTTCTGACGATAAATTTTCTTATATTTTAATACATTTAGAAATTCAGAAATTATTTGAAAATAAAATTCAAATTTCCTGTTGACAAATCTCCGGTTATCGTGTATTATATCTCTTGTGCTCAGGAGCACACAGTCAAAGACCCTTGCGGCAGTCGTCAAATGGTCATGCAAGCATGTCCGCTTGATTCGTTGCCCGCAGGAATAAAATATCAGAAATGCAGGAGTGGCGGAATTGGCAGACGCGCAGGCTTCAGGTGCCTGTGGTAGCAATATCGTGTGGGTTCAAGTCCCATCTCCTGCATCTTTTTTGTCTTTTATCCGGTTACGGAAGTATGATTCTTCCATGACCGGATTTTTCTTTATCTCCCAAAGTAAAAAAGAAACTGCCGCATTAATCAACATCGAGAATATTAATCAATGCGGCAGCTGCTTTTTTATACTTTATATTGCCTTTTTGCCTGTCCTCACTGTACAAGGATCAGGATGTATCCGGCAGGCCGGTACAGATTTAATTTCTTTCCTGCATCTCCAGCTGAGGCAGCTCCTGTCCTCTCAGCAAAATCTTGGGACCTCCTGTGTGCTGGATGTACTCTTTGGTAATGATCACTTCTCCGATACTGTCGTCTTTCGGTATCTCATACATGATATCCAGCATATATTCCTCCAGGATGGCCCGCAGCGCTCTGGCACCGGTGTGTTTCTCCATGGACATATCCGCAATAGCCTCCAGGGCTCCCTGTTCAAACTCCAGTTTTACTTCATCCATGGCCAAAAGCTTCTGGTACTGCTTTAAAATGGCATTTTTCGGCTCCTTGAGAATTTCTACCAGCATATCTCTTGTTAGGCCTTTTAAGGCAAAAATCACAGGCAGACGTCCCAGAAACTCCGGGATCATGCCAAACTTTCTCAGATCATCTACCGTTACCTTTTCCAGAAGACTGTCGTCATGATCATATTTATCTTTCAGATCTGCCTGGAATCCGATAGAAGCTGTCTTATTCAGACGCTCCTTTACAATCTCCTCCAGATCCGGGAACGCGCCGCCGCAGATAAACAGAATATTTCTGGTATCTACTGTAGTAAGAGGGACCATGGCATTCTTGCTGTTGGCACCTACCGGGACCTCGATCTCACTGCCTTCCAGAAGCTTCAGCATTCCCTGCTGGACCGCCTCCCCGCTCACATCTCTCTGGTTGGTATTTTTCTTTTTGGCGATCTTGTCTATTTCATCTATGAAGATAATTCCATGCTCTGCCTTCTCCACATCATTGTCTGCAGCAGCCAGCAGTTTGCTGACCACACTTTCAATATCGTCTCCGATATATCCCGCTTCCGTCAGAGATGTGGCATCGGTAATTGCCAGAGGCACATCCAGAAGCCTTGCAAGGGTCTTTACCATATAAGTCTTGCCGCTTCCGGTAGGACCGATCATAAGCATGTTGGATTTCTCGATCTCCACATCATCGGTATTTTCTGCAAAAACTCTTTTATAATGATTATAGACAGCCACAGACATTACTTTCTTCGCATGTTCCTGTCCGATCACATACTCGTCCAGACTGGCTTTAATCTTATGCGGAGCAGGAATACTTTTGATATCAAATACCTTTGGCGCTACTTTTTCCTTGGGCTTCTCCTGTCTCTTTTTCACTTTTTGTCTGTTGGGGATCTGATTCTGAAGGGAACTCAAGTCGATCATGCTGATATTGGGCATGTTTGGTATATTTTTCATCAGCTCATCATAATTGATATTGCTGTTATTCATAGTATCAAAGCTTCGCTGCATACAGTCTGTGCAGATATGGATATTATTGGGAAGATCGATCATCTTTCCGGCTTTGCTCTCCGGCCGTCTGCACATAAAACAAATTTTTTCATAAGAATCCTTATTTTTCTTATCAGAAGAAGTGGTTTCTAAATATTCTTTATCATCTGACATATCCGTTCTCTCTCTTTCCTCTATCAAATCTATCCTGATATTTAAACTATTTGACTCCAGTATCTTATCATAAATCTATCGGCCTAACAAGTAAACTTTTTATAAATAGGAACAGGCAGTGTCCCGAAACTCTGATATGTTCCGGCCGCTGCCTGCTCTTTTTCGTTTAGCTGTCCTTATTCGTTTCGTTATTGGTTATTGCCCGCTCTGGGAAGAACTCTGGGCATCGCTTTTTGCTCCCAGGGTAACCGTCAGGGTCTGTTCCTGATACTGGCCGCCTTCAGCCCTGGCCACAACAACCTCTACCTGCTCACCAGCCCTATAATAAGACAGCTGGTTGGTAAGATTATCGTAGGTCTGTACCGTAGTACCGTCAAACTGCTGGATAATATCTCCACTCTGGATACCTGCCTGGTCTGCAGGACCGCCTTCTTCTACGTCACGGACAAAAACGCCTACCGGCATGTTATACATTTCTTCTGTATTGCTGGAAACATCCAGACATGTAATTCCCAGATAAGCCGCCTGGCTTTCGTCTTCTACTTTCTCTCTGGTCTCTTTACTCATCAGTTCTTCAAGGATCGGTTCCGCACGGCTGATCGGAATCGCAAATCCCATACCCTCTACAGAACTGGAAGCAATCTTGGAAGAATTAATTCCTACAACTTCTCCATTCATATTCAGAAGAGCTCCACCGCTGTTTCCTGGATTGATAGCTGCGTCTGTCTGGATAAATGTGCCATTCACATCCTCTGAATTTACCTGTTTATTCAGAGCACTTACATACCCGGAAGTTACCGACTGGCCATATCCCAGAGCATTTCCGATAGCAACTACCTGCTCGCCAACTATCAGATCATCCGAGCTTCCCAGGTTTGCCACTGTGATCTCATTGCGGACATCTTCCGGTATATCGGAAATATTTACGGAAACCACCGCAAGATCATTGTCTACATCTGTACCTTTTATCTGTGCAGCTACTGCAGTACCGCCTTCCAGGTCAGCGCTTGTATCGCCTGACTGGGAACTGGTATTTGTTACGTCACTTGAGGATCCGGCTGCCGTACCGTCCTGATTGGTAAAGCAAACGCTCAGGCTGGTAGCTCCCTCTACCACATGATTGTTGGTTGCGATGAGAAGTTCTGTATCATTCTGTCCTACAATAATACCGGATCCGCTGCTCTCCTGTTCCTGGGTCTGGCCTTCGCCGCCGTATCCGAAAAAGTATCCATAATAATTAGGAATCTCCTGTACGCTGATACTTGTAATGGCTACGATCGATGGCATAACATTGGCAGCCACCTGAGAAACCGTTCCCTGGCCTGACGTTCCGCTGTCAGAAGAAGTACTGCTGCTGTCTGTATTGGTCAACTGGGCCTGGGCGATCTGGGTGGTTTCTTCCGGCATTAACTGGCCGCCTACATAATTTACGCCCTGGAACACAACACCTGCCACCAAGCCGAACACTGCTGCACAGGCTGCTGCAAATCCAAGTTTTCTTGCAGTGCCGGAACCATTTCCTTTTTTCTTCTTTTCTTTCCGTTCCGGAGAAATGGGAGATGCAAACTGGTAAGAACTATATTTGTTTTTTTCACTTCCCGCTTTTTCTTTCTCCGGATCAGCGGCAGACTTTTCTGTAAATCCGCCGGCGCTTTCTCTTCTGGGCTCAGAGGCCTTCCGATAAGTATGGGCGTAATAAGGGTTCTCCTCGCTGGGCGCTTCCTGAGGCTCCTGGCTGGTCTGCCGGGGTTCTTCTGCCTTTTTCTCTGTCTCCTCCGGATTTCTCATAACAAAAGATTCTCCTTTTGTATAAGCGTCATCTCTGGAATTTCCCATAGAATTTTCCGCTCCCTTTTCCGGTTCATTATCTGTATCATTTATATTTTTAAATTCATCACTCATATTCTATGCATCCTTTCCTCAATTAAGCTCTTTTTCTTTTTTACATGACTAAGTCTATCAGTCAATTGTGTTCAAATTGTGATGAAAAAACAAAGAAAAAGTGAAATTCAATTCCTGTTTTTCCAATAACCGGGATTCATGGTACATTTCATGATCAGCGTCTTTGGCAGCCTTTTATAGCTTTTCCCCAGCCGATATCCCAGGAATTTAAAACCACTGCTCATGATAAGAGAAGGGATGAGCCGGAACTTTCTTTTTTTCATCAGATATCCTGCCGTATTTTTTACCAGCCGAAGCCCCTCTCCTTCTGAGGGAACGCCTTTAAAGATTTCCGGATGATCTGCCTGAGACACTGCCAGATCAAAGTTTCTCCGGAATTGCTGCCCCCATGTATAATTATGAGAGTGGATCACTCTGGCATCCGCTGCATAGAAAACAGCATAGCCCTTTTTCACCATATTTCCGGCCATGACCATATCTTCATTAAAAATAGCAGGAAAAGAAAATCCCCCCATTTCTTCATAAACTTTTTTCCGGTATGCCGCACATACATTGGAACAGAAATAAGTTTTGATCCCCAATTCCGGCAGATCTTCTTTTGTCTTTTTCCTGCTTTCTCCGGGATAATTAAAGGACCGGGTATAGCTTTCAATGAGACGGCAGTCTTTATCGGGAAGCTGTCTTCCATATACCGCTCCGATCTGTGGATCTTTAAAAGGCTTCAGAAGATGTTCCAGGGTATATCTGTCGGCCGGCACTGCATCCTGGGTAAAATAAACCAGAAATTCACTGTCTGTCATCCCGGCCGCCTGAGCTCTGGTTTTTCCGTGATCAAATTCCTCCTTGGTAATATGGAATACTTTTGCTCCTTTCACCCCGCCGATCATAGAATCCTTCCAAAACTTTTTCTCTGTGTTCATGATGATAACCTGATCCGGTAAAAGTGTCTGCTTTTTCAGACTTTCCATCAGCCCGGAAAACTTTTCTCCCGGTTTATATGTGGGCACTATCACAGTAACGCTCATAAATTTTCTCCTTTAAAATTCTTTCACTGTCCGTTGCCGGTCGGATGCCCGCCTGTGCAAGCAGGGTGGCCGCCCGGCCGTCGTATTGCGCAAAAAGAACAGGAAGCATATTTAAACAACTTCCTGTTCTTTTTAAAGGGAATTATGCAGACCTCCGTGCAGAAAACAGAAAGTCCTGCCTAATATGTTTCGTCTTGTATATCATAACTGCTTTCCTCTTCCGTACCATAACCGTAACTGTCTTCCGAGGTCTCTCCTCCGCTGCTTTCCGAACTGTCACTGGAGGAACTGTTGTCGTCCAGAAGATATTTTCTCTCATCTGCCACATAACTTTCCCCGAATCCGGTGCGATCCACAATAAAATCACTGCGTACAGTTACCGTTTCAGAGGGCTGGTAATCCTCGTCTGAGAATAAGAATTCGTGAAGATATTTCACATTTGTCTCCAAAGTGGTGGGAATGATACAGTCCAGACCGGTAACCGGTTCTGTCCGGTCGGCTCCCATTACATAGTCTACAGGGAATCCGGTATTTTCTCCCATATTATAAGTCAGAATGCTCGTTCCCAGCCGTATCAGCTCGGATTTGGAAAAGTTTGTCTGGATAAGGGGGAAAACCTGATCTACAATATCGCTGAGGGTACTGAAATTAGCAGACTTCGCCTTATCTGCCAGCATATTTAATACCAGCCGCTGTCTCTCCGTTCTTCCCTGATCCCCGGAAGCAGTCTGCCGGATACGGCAGTAGGCAGTAACCTGTACGCCATTCAGATGGTAGGTTCCTATAATCTGGGATTGATCATCCGGAGCCGGGTCTGGTTTTTCAATAGGCGTATAATCCATACCTGTCTGTTCGGAGGTCTCTACGCAATGATTGTTCATATGTTCAATTTCTTCGTAAGACATGGGAATATCCAGTCCTCCCAGACAATCCACTACCGTAGCCATGGCACTGAAATCCACAGATACATAATTCTGTATATCCAGATCCATATTGGTGTTCATCATATTAATCGCCTGTACCGGGCCGCCCCGAAGATAGGCAGAATTGCATTTGTTATAAATACCGTTTCCATACTCGTCTTCGTCCACCCGCATATAAGTATCCCGGTAAAGAGATACCAGCCGCACTTCTTTGGTATCATTGTTGATACTGGCTATTATGGCAGTGTCGCTGTTGCCGTACAACCCTTCATCCTCTGACCGCTTATCCACCCCAAACAGGGCAATATTCGTATAGCCGCTGAGGACTTCACTTCCGGCTACTGTCTCATTGATCTGCACTTCCTGGTCATTTTCCGTCTGTACAAAATTCAGCTTATCCATTCTCTTATTGATCTGGGTATAAAGAAACAGAACTCCTACCAGCAGGACCAGTACAAGAATCTCAAATCCGAAAAGAATCTTTCTCCCCAGGTGTCTTTTCTTTTTTTTCATCTTAGACATGTTCGCTCCCCTTTATTCTTAATAAGCGTTTTTGTTTATAAAGCCTTTAAAAACCGTCAGGATCAAAATCTTGATATCCAATCCCAAGGTCCAGTTCTCGATATAATAAAGATCATATTCGATCCTTTTTCTGATAGAAGTGTTTCCTCTGTATCCGTTGACCTGGGCCCAGCCTGTGATTCCCGGGCGCACTTGATGCTTGATCATGTACCGGGGGATCTCTTCTTTAAACTTTTCCACAAAGAAAGGTCTTTCCGGCCTGGGACCTACAAGACTCATCTCCCCTTTCAACACGTTAAACAGCTGGGGAAGTTCATCAATACTGGTCTTCCGCATAAATTTTCCAAAACCGGTAACCCGGGGATCGTCTTTTACTGTCCACCTGGTTTTCTCCTTCTCAGGAGCCTGAACCTCCATGGAACGAAATTTGTACATCATAAAAGGGCGGTTATGCAGCCCAACACGTTCCTGCTTAAAGATCAGAGGTCCCGGTGAAGTAAGCTTTATCATAATCACAGAAAAAAGCATCACCGGTGAAAAGATCACGATAGCACATATAGATCCCACTATATCCATCAGTCTCTTCAAAAATGCGTAATAAGTGTTCGTCAGCGGCACATGCCGTATATTGATCACCGGAAGTCCCAGGATATCCTCTGTATACGGCTTTGTGGGTATAACTCTATTATAATCAGGAATAAACTTTGTATGCACCCCGGATTTTTCACAGAGAGCCACAATTTCTTCCAGGCGGTAATACTCGTTCAGTCCCAGAGTAATGGCTATCTCATCCAGCCGGTTCTGAGGAAGGATCACCATAAGATTTGCAATTCTTCCCAAGACTTTTACTCCTTTATATTCTGTCCCTGCCTCGATATGGTCATCCAGGATCCCCCGGATCTTATATCCCCATTGAGGATTGGCAATGATCCGGTCAATATATTCTTCCGCCGCATGGCTGTATCCTACCAGAAGGATATGTTTCAGATTATATCCTTTTTTCCTCATGCTTCTGAGGAAATACCGGATCAGATTCCGAAGTCCTGTCTCCAGAAGGATATTCACAAAATAAAAAATCGCCAGAAGTTCCCGGGAAAAGTGCATCATTTTAATCAGATACAATACGCCCAGGATCAATGCGATCCCTACGGTATTGGCCTTGACAATGTTCCACATTTCCAGCCTTCTTCCCTGTACCCGCTTAGGTGTATACAGGCTGAACAGATAGTATAGCAGCAGATATGCCGGAACAATAGGCAGTATGGCCGCTGCGTAAACCCTGAAAGGAAGAGCTCCAATGCTCTCATCCAGAAACAGGAATTTAATTATCCATGCAATAAAGTAGGCGATTATGATCACAAAAGCATCCAGCACCACATGAAGGCGGTTAAAATGCTTTTGATTTTCTTTAATCAAGGTACTATCACCCTCTACTCAAACATGTAACACATGTAATATTTTCTTAATAATATATCATACTTCTACTTAGAACGCAATAACATCATTTATTAGGAGTGATCACATAGGTGGGCACAACCTTCCTTACTGCCTCTTTGATCTTGGGGCTGTCTTCTCTGGACAGTTTATCCAGTATCTCAAGCTGTTTCCGGAATTCCTCCTCATCAAACTCGATAGGCTTTCCGATATGGATCAGCTTATTGTCTGTTTCCTGAAGACCCTCCTCGCTCATAAGCAGTTCCTCATAAAGCTTTTCTCCGGGACGAAGACCTGTAAATTCAATTTTTATATCTTCTCCCACTTTGTAACCGGAAAGCTTGATCAGGTTAGTGGCCAGATCCAGGATCTTTACCGGTTTGCCCATATCCAGTACAAAAATCTCTCCCCCTTTGGCATAGGCCCCTGCCTGAAGCACCAGAGACACAGCCTCAGGAATAGTCATAAAATACCGGATAATATCCGGATGGGTGACGGTGACCGGGCCTCCTGCTGCAATCTGTTTCTTAAACAGAGGGATTACGCTGCCGTTGCTTCCCAGCACATTGCCAAAACGCACAGCAACAAAATTGGTCCCGGAATGTCTTGCAAACATCTGAACGATCATCTCACACATGCGCTTGGAAGCCCCCATGATGTTTGTAGGATTTACTGCTTTATCTGTAGAGATGAGTACAAATTTCTCGGCGCCGTACCGGTCCGCAGCTTCGGCAGTCTTGAAAGTTCCGAATACATTGTTTTTAATCGCCTCGTTCGGGCTATCCTCCATGAGAGGAACATGCTTGTGTGCTGCAGCGTGATAGACAATATTGGGGCGGTATTTTTCAAAAATATTATTTATCCTGTGAGTATTCCGCACAGAACCGATAAGCACTTCCAGATTCAGAGCCGGATATTTCCTCTTCAGTTCCTGCTGGATATCATAGGCATTGTTTTCATAAATATCCACAATGATCAGCTGTTTTGGATGATGGGCTGCGATCTGCCTGCAAAGTTCGCTTCCAATGGATCCCCCGCCGCCGGTGACCATGACTACTTTGTTCTGCACGTATCCCATGATCTCGTCCAGATTCACCTGAATAGGTTCCCTGCCCAGCAGATCCTCGATCTGTACCTCCCGAAGCTTGGATACGCTCACATCTCCGTTAATAAACTGATAAATTCCTGGAATAATCCTGGTCTTACACCGGGTCTCTTTGCAGATATCCAGGATCTCCTTCATCTTTACATTTCCAAGAGAAGGAATGGCTACAATAATCTCCTGAATATTATACTCCTCTACCTTATCCTGAATATCCTCCCTGGTTCCCACAATGGGAACGCCCCGGAGATATTTCCCCTGTTTGGCAGGATTGTCATCAATGATACATTTTACTTTCAGATTCAGGTAACGGCTCTCCTCTGTCTCCTTTAAGATGGAACTTCCCGCCGCACCGGCTCCGATCAGCATGACATTGATCCTTTTCTTGCCCCCTCCGGTCAGATCCGCCATCTTTTCATTCAAAATGTTCAGGATCACATAGGAAAACCGCACACAGCTGGTGCCGATGACCATAGCGAAATAGTAGATCAGATAGGAAGATCTGGGCAGAGTCAGTTTCAGCATATAGGCACAGGTCACCTGAATAACAGAGGCCACTGCATTTCCCAGGATAATATTCACCAGTTCGCTGGAACTGGCATGGCGCCATACCCCTCTGTACATTTTTGCAATGGCAAATACGATCAGGGTAATGATGGTATTGGGTATGGTATAATGAAGGACCTGCTCCATATCTGAAACCGGAATGCTGTTAAAACTAAACTCATATCGGATAAACAATCCCAGAAAGGAAGCAATCTGTATTGTCAGTATATCCAAAAGCACAAGAAGAAAAACCTTGCTTGACATGATTCTACCTTTTTTCCATTTCATAGTAAATTTCCATCCTTTGTACTTACTTTATAAGAAATTTTCCCAGATTCCTGTACAGCTCCAGCTGTATCTCCAAATATCTTTTTACGGAAGGAGCATGAAATTTTTTTCCTCTGTTTTTTATGGAAATCATAATTCCATTCTTCAGGCCTGCCCCATACTCTCTTCCGAATCCTTTTGCCGTAAAAAAGGCCATTTTTACTCCAAATCCCAGAATAAGCAGGGGAAAATTCCAGAGGATCTGGAGCAGAGGCATATTTTTATAAATCAGATATATATTATTTCTGGAAGAATAACGGACTTTAAACAGATTGTACCTGGAACCGGTAGTTCCGCTGCCCACATGAAGCACCCTGGCCTTTGGACAATACCAGTTCTCATATCCCAGGAGTTTTCCCCTGTAGCCGATATCCAGATCTTCCAGATAGGCAAAATGCTCCTCATCGAAAAGACCTGTCTTCTCCAGCAGCTCTCTGCGATAAATCGCAGCTCCTGCACAGGAAGCAAAAATTTTCTTCTCCCTGTTATAGTTTTCTTCCGGCTTTCCCTTTCCGTCGGCAAAGGCCCATCCCAGAGCACAGTAATAATTTCCCGCATCATCCACTCTGTCCTGATGTCTCATTTCCAGAAGTTTTGCCTGACAGGAAAAAGCTCTGGACTTACTTTCGATGCCTTTTACCAGCTCTCCCACAAAATCTTTGTCTGCGACGGTATCATTGTTCAGCAGGATCACCAGAGGGCTGCGGCTGTTTCTGATTCCCTGATTCACCGCTCCGCAAAAGCCCGTGTTCTCTCTCAGGGGAATCAGCCGCACCCAGGGATAGACCTTCTCCACATATTCCCGGCTTCCGTCCTCAGATCCATTGTCCACCAGCAGGACCTCAAAATCCCGAAAGCTCTGTCCTTCCATTGCGTCCAGACAATCTTTTAAATACTTTTTTCCATTATAATTAGGAATGATCACCGAAACCTTACACATGTTCCTGCCTTTCAGTCTTTTGGCCGCAGGGAATAATTCCACTTTGTCAGAGACAGATTTTTGTTGTAATAGGGATCTCCCTCCTTTAAAAGTTTTTCCCATCTGCAGCGCATAAATTCTATCTCTGTCTGAAATCTGCGGACTTTCTCCTTGCTGTCCTCTGCTCCCCGGCTTTTTGATTCATAATGATATAATTCCACGTAAGGATCATATACTACCAGATAATCCAGCTGTCTTACCCGAAGGCACAGATCCACGTCATTAAAGGCTACGCTTAATGTTTCCTCAAAGCCCTGTACCTCATCAAAGACCTGTTTTTTTATCATCATACAGGCTGCTGTCACTGCGCTGAGGTCCTGTATGATCGAGGCTTTATGCATATATCCGGACCGTTCTCTGGGCATATCTGTAAACATATGTCCTGCAATGCCTCCGATACCGATCACTGTTCCCGCATGCTGGATGGTGTCGTTGCCGTAGTAAAGCTTAGCCCCTACGATCCCGGTATCTTTCCGCTGGCAGAATCCCAGCATTTCCTCCATCCAGTCGGGAGTGATCACCTCTGTATCATTATTTAAAAACAGCAGATACTCTCCATTTGCCTTAGCCGCCGCAAAATTATTGATGGCAGAATAATTAAATTCTTTCTTCCATCTCAGCAGGCGTATCTTCGGCATCTCCGAAAGCTGCTTATAATAATCGAATATTTCCTGGGAGGTACTGTTATTCTCCACAATCAAAATCTCATAGTTGCTGTAAGTACTCCGCCCCAGGATAGAGTTGATACATTTTTCCAGGTCTTCTCTGGCGTCTTTATTTGGAATAATAATAGAAACCAGAGGAGTTCCCTTTACCTGGTATTTTACCCGGTAAAATCCATAATCTTTGGTATGGGTCACTGTTCCCACGAGACCGGACCTCTTAAGGTTCGCTTCAATGGCCCGTTTTCCCGCCTCAAAAGCATAAAGCTTGCTCTCCGGATTGTCTGCCGTAGAGGCCTCATGGGTCCGCCAATGATAAAGGACCTCCGGAATATGCCGGATTTTCCCGGCCTGTTCTGTACAACGGAAGATGAAATCATAATCCTGTGCCCCGTCGTACTCTCTGCGAAATCCTCCTGTCTTTTCCAGAATACTCCTTTTTACCACAAAAAAATGACAAATATAATTATTGGATCGCAAAAGATCCGGACTGAAATCCGGTTTCAGATGGGGCTGAAAATGTTCCAGATCCTCTCCTCTGACTTTATCCTCGTCTGTATAGAGCACTTCTGTCTCCGGTTCTTTCTCCAGAACTTTCGCCACCTCATACAAAGCATTGGGTGCCAACAGATCGTCATGATCCAGAAGGCCGATATACTCTCCCTGGGACATAGCAAGAGCTTCATTGGTATTTTCTGCAATCCCCTTGTTCTCATCCAGCTTTTTCCATCGGATCCTGGAATCTCTCTGGGCGTATTCCATCAGGATATATTCCATGGAAGCATCCTTTGGGCTGGCATTTGCAATGCACAGTTCCCAATTTTCATAAGTTTGCGCCAGAAGAGAATCCATCATCTGGCGTAGAAACTTCTCCGGAGTCTGATATGCAGGCACTGCTATGCTGATCTTCGGCTGATATTTCCATTTCTTTTTTTTCTGTTTTTCCAGTTCTTCCCCATCCGGACGGTATGCTTCATACCAGGGACCATAAGGAACCTCTTCCGGTTCAAAACGTTCATGAAGTTTTATCCAGAATTCTTTCAATCCATAATGTTTAAAATAACGAAAACCTTTCTGAATCGTATATGGCGAAAGCCTCCTAAAAATCCTCCCCCATTCCAGTTTTCCAGTAGGCATTACCCTTCACCTGCCTTTCCTGTCTTCACTCATCTGCTTATTCTACCACATTTTCTGTTTAAAGAAAACCTTAATTATGTTATAATGAGCGGGAACTGTCCACAGCGGCAGTTACTCATGTTTTATATTGATATAGGAGGAACTTTTGTGAAAAAATATTTATTACTAAAGCCTCTTTTTTGTGTTTCCATGGCTTTCTTTCTGCTGTTTGGCAGCTTTTTTCCTGTACTGGCTGCAGACTTTCCCCAAAGCTGGCCCCAGGCACCGGAAATCTCCGAGGAAACAGGAATCCTGATGGAGGCTTCCACCGGCCAGGTACTTTTTGATAAATCTATGGATGAGATCCGCTATCCGGCCAGTACTACCAAAGTCATGACCGCCCTGCTCATACTGGAAAATGTAGAAGATCTCAGCCAGATCGTAACCTTTACCGATGTGATCACACCAGATCTGGCGCCCGGAAATTCTACCATTAATGCCAGGGTCGGCGAGCAGCTTACCGTAGAACAGTGCCTCTATGCCATCATGCTGGCCTCTGCCAATGAAGTCTGTACCCAAATGGCAGTCTATGTGGCCGGATCTGTAGAAAATTTTGTATCCATGATGAACCAGCGGGCTCAGGAACTGGGATGCCAAAATACACATTTTGTAAATGCAAACGGTCTGCCGGATCCCAACCATTACACCACTGCCCATGACCTGGCGCTGATCCTGGCAGCGGCCATCCAAAACGAGGACTTTTGCCGGATTTCCGGATCTGCGGCCTATACCATCCCTGCCACAAATATGACAGCCTCTCCCAGAAGTCTGGAGAACAGCAACGCCCTGATCAAAAATGGCGAATATCACTACGAAGGCGTTATTGCCGGCAAGACCGGTCACACAGAAGCGGCCAAAAACACCCTTGTCACAGCAGCCTCCCGGGATGGGATGACTCTGGTCTGTGTAGTCCTTCGTTCCGATGGAGAGGACCGCTTTATAGATACAGTAAGTCTTTTTGATTACGGATTCGATAACTTTCATCTGTCTCCTGTATACTGGATGGACAGGGAAGAGCCTTCCGGCTACATAGTGCTGCCCAAAGGGGTGGAAAGCAATGTTCTTACTGTAAAAGACAGCGACAGCGGAAATGTCCGGACCCGGACTTATTCTTATCAGGGAACGGAGTTATATCGTTCTCAGATTGATCTTCCGGTGACGTTTGATTCTGCAAATGACAGCGATTCCTCTGCTGCAGTTTTCTATCAGATCAGGGGAATTGATTTTCTTTTACCTGTCATGGCCGGAATATTTGGCGTATTATGTGTGACAGAATTTTCATTAATTCTTGTCTCGGTTCTGAAACGGCGAAAGTAGACGTTCTGCATTTCTGCTGATCTGTTAACGCAGAATGAGAAAAACCCTTCTCCTCGGATATATTTCCAAAGAGAAGGGTTTTTTATTAACCTTTATAAATTAAAAGGCTCTTTTTCAAGAGAGAAATTGGAATTATAGAACGGATCCCCATTGTCTAAAATCTCTTTCCATTTTTTCCGGAATTTATTGATTTCATTTTCAAATCTGCGGATCTTCTCCGGAGTATCCTCATATCCCCTGGATTTTGATTCATAATGATGCCATAGAGAAAACGCATTGTAAACTACCCATTTTCCTTTTTCCCTGATCTTCAGGCAGTAGTCTACATCATTCAGGGCAACTGCAAATTCTTCTGTAAAGCCTCCTACTGAGAGGAAATCTTCTTTTGGCGTCATCATGCACGCTGCTGTCACTGCACTGTAATTACAGTTGATCCTTGGCCGTACCATGTAGCCGTAATCGTCTTTATCCAGTCCTACAAACACATGTCCGGCAAATCCTCCTATGCCGATTACCACGCCTGCATGCTGAATGGTATCATCCTCATATAAGAGCTTGGCCCCTACTACCCCTACATCCTCTCTCATGCAGCATCCCAGCATTTCAGAGATGGCGGTCTCGTTAATGATCTCTGTGTCATTATTCAGAAATAACAGATAGTCTCCTTTTGCATACTGAACACCAAAGTTATTAATTGCCGAATAATTAAATTCTTTTTTCCAATATACGACTTTAACGTTACCATATCTCTGTTCTAATTCTTCATAGTAAGCAAACGTCTTGTCCTGTTCACTGTTATTTTCTACAATGATAAATTCTATGTTTTTATAGCTGCTTCTTTCCTGCACAGAAGAAATACATTTTTCCAGATCCTCTATATGGTCCTTATTGGGGATCACAATAGACACAAGGGGATCGCCGGGAGTCTCATAGATTACATGATACATTCCCCAAAGATCGGTATGTTCCACTGTAGCTGCCACGCCTGTTCTCTTGAAATGTTCTTCTATGGCTCTTTTTCCAGCCTCATAAGCGTACATCTTGCTGGCCGGATTGCCTGCCACAGAATTCTCATGCATTCTCCAATAATATAAGATCTTGGGAATATGCTTGATCTGTTTTGCCTGCTCTACACATCTGAAAATAAGATCATAGTCTTGTGAGCCGTCAAACTCTGACCGAAATCCTCCTATTCTTCTGATGATCTCCGTTTTAACAACAAAGAAATGTGTAATATAGTTATGCGAGCACAGGAGATCTATGCTGAAATCCGGTTTAAATTTCGGATCTTTATGAATCTTCATATCATAGGAAGTCATATCTTCATCTGTATACAGCACATCATAATCCGCCTCCTGCAGGGCATTGACAACTTCATATAAAGCATTTACCGCCAAAGCATCATCATGGTCCAGAAGACCTACATAATCTCCTGTAGCAAGTTCTAAAGCCCCATTGGTATTTCCCGAGATTCCAAGGTTTTTAGGAAGAATTTTATATTTGATCCTGCTGTCCTTTTCCTGGTAAGTTCTAAGGGCTTCTTCCAGTTCCTGATTGCCTTCGCTTCCGTCACCGATACATAATTCCCAGTTTGCATAGGTCTGGTTTTGAACGGATTCGATCATCTCCTGCAGAAAATTCAACGGGGTATTATAAGTAGGAACCACAATACTGATCTTAGGCTGATAATCAAATCTTTTTTTCTTCTGCGCTTCAATTTCTTTATCCGTAAGCTGATGTTCCTTAAACCATTCATCATAAGGCTTTACATTGCTGTTGATTCTCTCGATCAGGTATCCCTTCAGGCCTCTTACTCCGTTTTCCGCAATATATCGATATACTTTATAAATATTTTTAAGCTTAAACTTCTTGGCTGCCTGAATAATAAAGCCTTTTCTGGCTTCATATCTGCGGGCTTTCCATAACTCTCCCGGAACCAGAGAAAGGGTCTTTTTATCTACGGTATCTGTAACCTCCAGGATATATTCCTTATCCCTGTCATAAAGAAAGGTTGCTTTAAATCCGCATAAAATATGTTTTTTGTCAGTCAGGCGAAGTTTATATAAATCTTCTCTTTTTCTCAGTTCCATAGAAAGTTCTACTTCTTCTCCCTGACTGTCCGTAACTTTAAATTGTATATCTCTGTCTGTCTGAGACACGCTCCAGCCGTTTACAACAATATGGTCTTTATCTATATAAATCCCATCTACATTTAAAGTCAGGCTCTTCCTGTCTTCGATCTCTGCAAAATCGCTGCTGTCTAGCTTATATAATTTCTGCGTAACGCCGTTTTTCTTAACATAAAGCCGGTATTCTTCAGGAACGATCTCTCCTAAATCTATTTTAATATCAAAGCCGCTCTTAAGGCGGACATGCTGCCTTTTAAATTTTTTCTGAACATCCGGACGCTCCACTGCAAATCTTTTATGATGGATCTGTTTTCCGTTCAACACGGAAAACACCTGGATCGTATCCTCTTCTGAGGAAAGTATCCATCCATTGATTTTTATATACCGGTGCCCTGGGATGTTTTTGTATACAGCCTGATCCACGCAAAATTTTATCTTTTTCATTCACTTATCTCCTATCTTAAAAATTTATACAAAAGCTTTATAAAAAGCAGAATGTAGGCCAGCATGCCTGCAAAAACGATAAACTCCTGCAGATTAAATATTTTATATACGGTTTTAAGTACCAGACATTCGTCTCTGTCCTCGCCGTTAAGACTCAGTGATGTGCCCTCCTGCTTTTGCGTGGTATAAAAAGAAATCCCTTTACCATCCGGTGTATTGTCAGCCTGTATCCTCAGAACATATTCCCTGCCTTTGCTCTCTTCTACCCGCTGAAATGTGATTTCCGTAAATTTTGCATCTTCCCACCCAGCCGTATCCACAGTTCCTTCTGCTACCGTTTCCTGGGTTTCTTTATCAATAAGCTGATAAAGCAAAGTGCCATTATCCGTTTGTTCAAATGTCACCGGCTGTACCTGTACGCCCTCCAGGCCATTCATTTCACAGGAAAAGCTCTGCTCAATATAGGAATTGCCGCTCAGTTGTCCGAAATTCCCGTATCCGCTTCCTTCCACTCCTGCATCATAGATTGCTACTTCCCAGGAACAGAGGAATGTTCTGATCAAAGAAACGACCAAAATAGCACATACATAGATTATTGGTTTTATCACTTTTTTCATACTGTTTCTCTCCTGCTTATATCTGTCTGTACAGTTCACAGACTTCTTTTACAGGGCCATCCATCCGAATATGGCCTTTTTCAATCCATACTGCTCTTGTACATAGACTTTCTACCTGTTCAATACTGTGAGATACAAATAATATAGAGGTATCTTTGGTCATCATATGTTTTATACGCTGCTCACATTTTTGCTGGAATTTAAAATCTCCTACAGATAATACTTCATCTACGATCAGGATATCCGGCGTGCCGATAGTGGCAATAGCAAAAGCCAGACGTGCCAGCATACCGGAAGAAAAATTTTTAAGAGGCACATCCATAAAATCATGAAGTTCTGAAAAATCCACAATATCCTGATAATGAGTCTCCATCTCTTCATGGGAATATCCCAGAATGGCACCATTTAAATAGACATTTTCTTTTGCCGTCAGATCAATATCAAATCCGGCGCCCAACTCAATAAGCGGTGCTATTGTTCCCCAGGTTTTCACATACCCCTTTGTAGGTTTTAAAACCCCTGCCACTGTCTTCAGCAGAGTACTCTTTCCACAGCCGTTAAGCCCGATAAGTGCCACAGCCTCTCCCTTTTCTACTGTCAGATTAATATCCTGAAGGGCCCAAAACTCGTCATAGGAAATTTTTTTCTTAATCCTTTTTATAATATATTCTTTTAAACTGTCGATCTTCTCCCTGGACAGATTAAACTTCATGGATACATCATGTACTTCAATAACAATATCTGCCATATTTCTACTCCTAAAGATTTAATATAAAGTTATCCTGGTTCTTATAAAATACATATAAGCCGACTACCAATGCAATAACCGCCATCACCAGCGAATAGAGTACTGAACCGGCGCTTGGCAGCTGTCCGTAGATGACAACTTCCCGGAACACATTCAGAACCTGTGTGATAGGATTTAATCTTACCAGGAAATTGATCTTTCCCGGCAGAATGCCCATCGGATAAATAATCGGGGCCAGATAATTCAGCGCCACAAGCAAAACCCCGTAAAGGTGTATCATATCCCGGAATTTTACAGCAACAGCGGCAAGGATCAAGCCGATGCCCGTCGCAAACACTGTCAGTAAAAAAATAGGAATAATTGCCAGTATCGTTGTATAGTATAAGCGGGCATCTGTAAAAATCATTACTATGATCAAAGCACAGAATGAGGCCATTAAGTTAATGAAGCTGGACAGGATCCTGGAAAATGCAAACAGATATTTAGGAATATAAACTTTTTTTATCAGAGAGGCATTGTCGATCACTGCTGACATAGACCGTGAGGTGCCCTCTGAAAAGAAATTATAGATCAACTGTCCGCTTAAGATATATAAAGGATAGTTCTCAATCTGAAAACGAAACAGATTGGAAAACACAATTGAAAGAATGATCATCATAAGCAATGGATTTAAAAGTGTCCATAACACACCCAGCACAGACCGACGGTATTTTGTCTTTATGTCCCTGGTCACCAGCTCCTTCAAAAGAGGCCTGAATTTTATAAAATTTTGTATATACTGAGTCACAAAAAATCTCCCTTCTTTTCATCTTTGTAAATGGCTGTTCTTTATCATAGCACTATTTCTTTTATTTTACAACATTTCCAGCAGTCGTTCTACACAAAACACCCCTGCACAGGCAAACCCGGCCACTACGATCAGGCTTTTTTTCTTAAGTGCCAAAACCACTGCGATCATGAGCCCTGCAATTCCTGAGACAGGAGACTGGGTTGCATAGAGAATTGCCGGAAATGTCATAGCGGTAAGACAGGCATAGGGAATATAGTATAAAAAAGAACGAAAATAAACATTTGTAATTTTTTTCTGTATCAATGTCAGGGGAAGCATGCGAATCAGATAGGTCACTCCTGCCATCACAAAAATATATGCATATATCATGCCTTTTCCTCCTTAACCGGAAATAAAACTGCTCCGATTCCTGCCGCAGCCACGGTGCAGATAATAATTGTAAATCCGGAAGAAATCTCCCGAAGTACAGGAAGATAATAAAATGCAGCGCTTAATATCAGAGCCATTCCCGTTACTATAAGAACTGATCGGCTTTCTTTTGCCACCGGAACCACGATTGCTATAAACATGCCGTAAAGCGCCACGCCAAGAGCGCTGATCACCGCTGCCGGAAGAAGGGTGCTTGCCACAGCCCCTGCCAGAGTTCCTCCTACCCAGCCGATCACCGGAAGAAAAATCAGTCCATACATATACCGGCTTCCCACACTGCCCGGCTTGGAGCTGGCCACCGCAAATATCTCGTCTGTATTCCCGTAGGCGATCAGCATACGCTGGAAAGTTTTCACAGAACGATCCAGCTTCTGGGAGAGAGAAACGGACATCAGCGCATATCGAATGTTAATAACAAGTTGTGTTAATGCCATCTCCAGCAGAGAAGCTCCTGAAACAATGACAGTAAGTCCCGCAAACTGCCCTGCAGATGTAAGATTCAGCAGAGAAATTAAAACTGCATGAAACGGGGATATGCCATCCTGTACTGCCAGCATGCCAAAGGTAAAGCTTACCGAAAAGTAGCCGACAGCAATTGGTATGCCATCCCGCAGTCCCGCTTTTATCTTATTATGTACCATATTACGCTTTTTACCTCCAATGTCATGAGAAAGGCTGCCGCATTAAACAATCTTTCTTTCCCACTGTTTAATACGGCAGCCTGTATCCTATTCTCCTAATCCGCTTTCAATAGCTGTAACCAGGGTTTTCAGAGCAAGTTCCTCGTCTTCTCCCTCACATACCAGCTCAATTTCATCTCCGCATTTTACGCAGGCTCCCAGAACACTTAGCACACTTTTGGCATTTGCGGAACCATCTGCAAATCGGAAAGTGATCAGGGACTTAAACTTCATGGCTTCCTTACAAAGTATGCCTGCCGGTCTTAAATGCAGCCCGGTTGGGTTTTTAATAGTCACTTTTTGACTGACCATTCTCTCACTTCCTATCTTTCTCCTATTCTTCTGTCTGTCTCTCTGCCGATGGAGTCAGAGTAACTCTTACCGTGACATTTTCTACCAGTTCATAGCCATCAGGAAGTGTTACATCGACAGGAACATTATATTCTCCTTCTGTTGTATACTTAGAGGTGTCTATAGACAGCTTTATATCGCTTTCTTTCAATGCCTCCAGATCTTCCTCAGATCCTTTTATACGGACTGTCACGCTGTCATCCGTGATCACGGCAGTCATATTTTCCGGTTGCTTACTTCTGTCGATACTGGTGGCAGGTATTACATACTCTTTGCTGTCATATGGTATGATTGCCACGGAAACAATCACAGAACTGCTGATATCTCTGGCCAGCATCGTGTCTTCCGGAAGCAGCTCTTCTATATCAATAGTCTGTTCAAAATCTGCATTTTCCCCGGAAACATCGATTTCCGAAGACGGGATAGTGATCGTATTTCCATTTTCTGCCAGTTCCTGTAAAGCTTCATCCGTTCCTGCAATACTGATGGTATTGGGGACAGTAGTAACAGAAGATACCTGATATCCGTCCTCAGGTGTCCCGGAATATCCGGCCTGAATGGTAATATCTGACCGAACCCTCCACAGTTCTACAGAAACGTCCACCTTATTGTTTTCAATATCCTGGAGATTCAGATAAGACATCTGGGTCTCTGTCAGTTCATCACCATTTTTGTCATATATATGCAGGGAACTGGAAACATTTCCGCTTTGGCTCATTCCGGTTACATCTACATCGGCAACCACACGGTCCAGTTTGCTGATCAGATCTTTTGGCCCTGAAATAGTAACTTTCTCAGGATTTACCGTAAGTTTGCCCACCTCGTATCCTGCTTCGGGAGTTGTTCCTCCCACAGAAGCAGAAATTGTCATGGCCTGACTGGTAAGCTCATCTGTTTCTATCGGTATATTGGCCGGGGTGACTGTTATGTCCTCGTCAGCAACTCCCGGGCATATCACCCGTACCGGAACCATATAGGGGGTGGTATCCATAGATATGATCTGGGTCATATCTGCTTCCGCTACAATACTGTCCCTGTTAATGGATCTTAAAGTATTGCTGGTGGCCCGGATCCTGACAGTTACAGTATCACTTCCGTCTACCAGAAGGGGAATCTGCAGATTACTGGTAAGGTACGACTCATTTACAATGGTAACCGGTACATCCCAGTAAGTTTCTGATCTTACAGGATCCTCAATATTTACCACTAATAACCATACTAAAATTGCAACTGCCAAAGAAAGGATTTTCAGTGTAAATTTATTCATCAGATTTTTTTTCATTTTTCACCAATCCCTTCCACAGTCTGTGTTTTACATTTTCCTGCTTTGCTTTATTCTGTTCCTGTTCCAGTATTTGTCTCAGTTCCTCCTTATTCAATCCTACATGAATTTCCCCGTTCTTTGTCACAGAAACTCTTCCGGTCTCTTCTGAAACAATCACAGTCAGTGCATCACTTACCTCACTGATTCCTACTCCCGCTCTGTGTCTTGTTCCCAGATTTTTATTCAGATCCAGATTGTCCGAAAGAGGCAGATAACAGGTTGCTGCCACGATCCGGTCTCCTCTTATGATTACCGCTCCGTCATGAAGGGGGGTATTATGTTCAAATATATTTATAAGCAGCTGACTGCTCACCAGGGAATCCAGTGCAATACCAGTCCGGATGTATTCGTTAAGGACCGTTTCTTCTTCAATAACGATCAGCGCTCCTGTCTTCACTGCTCCCATCTCAAAACTGGCTCTTACGATCTCATTGGCAGTTCTGTCGCTGAAGCGGCCCTCTGTCTCTTTCTTGCTGGTATCGAAAGGGATCAGATTGCTGACAATCTTTTTATGTCCCAGTTCTTCCAGAGCCTTGCGCAGCTCAGGCTGAAAAATAACCAAAATAGCTGTGATCGCATAGCCGCCCATATTGGTAACCAGCCATAGGATCGTATTCATTTCAAATATATAGGCAATCAATACGAAAACCAATACCGTAAGGATTCCCTTCAGCAGAGAATATGCCCTTGTATTTCTGATCCAAAGCATAAACTGATAGACAAAGAACGCTATCAGAAGGATCTCCACAATATCATTCCATTGTATGCTGTTGGGCAATGTCCATTGTCCTAAATAATCTTGAAGATTTTTCAAAAAACTGCCCACAACTTTTCCTCCCCCTTTCCTGTCAGAATTATCCATACCCTATGATAAATTCCGGCAGCCAGTAATTTAAAATTTATCCCCTATAAATCTTTCAAAGATTCTTCCAGTTGTTTTTCAAAATCAAAGGTCTCTTCTCCGACCCTTTCCACAGGTGCCGCTTCCTGTTCTTCCTTTTCCTGGCTCTCCACCGATTCTGTGGAAATGTTCTTGATCTTCTTTTCCGCCTGCGCCACGAAAGATTTTGGAACGGCTTTTACATAATAGACATACTCGTCATCTTCAAACTGGGTGGTCTCGCTTCTGGAATAGTCCACACCGAGAGCCGCAAATTCAATCACTAAACCTACCACTGCGGCAAGAACACCTGACAGGATCGCACTGCCAATGTTAATATTTACATTTAAGAACATACCGCCCAGGATCATAATCAGAATATAGATAATAGCTCCCGCTGCATCGCCGATCCTCCAGGAATAATCGGATGAAGTTCTGGAAATTAAATATACCACCATAAGGACCACCACAAAAGCTAAAATATTCAGCCACATTTCCTGATTATTAATAAGGGCGTCCAAAAGAATCTGAAGCTTTTGTACAGATTCCGTCTCTTTCCCCTGAAGAACTGTACTTCTGTCACTGACAACTTCCATAAAGTAATATAAGACCACGCCACAGCAGGCGGGAACTGCACAAGAGGGTCCTCTCAGCAGACCGGCCCCCACCGGAACCGCCGCCGGCATATGAAGGGAAAAAGCTGCCGGAGTTAAGATCAGCGCCAGATTATCCCGGGAAGTAAAACGCAGGAACAAAATCATCAGCAGCAACAGAAGAAGGACTGAAAATGCAGCCACTTCCACACCCACTCCATAGCAATGGGCCACGATCATGATACATCCTAATACCGCCATCCCGTTGAGAGGCAGCACAGCGCAAATAATAGATAAGATCAAAACTATAAATATATTATCCAGAGCCTCTAAAAAACCCAAAGTAGAATTAATGGTCTGGAACACAAGGAAAGCAAGAAGAAACTTCAGCAGAGGAAGAAGCCAGGTATCATGCTCTCCATAAAAGTTTTTGATTTTCTGTTTCATCTCCAATAAAGTTGTCACGGTCAGTTTCTCCTCCCTGTAATTCTTCCGTTTCTTCTCTCTTCTCTGTCGTAAATTTTCTTCAGCTGCCCCAGGGCTTTGTAATATTCCTGTATTCCCTTCTGGGCTTTGGCATATTTCACCGTGCAATAGATATATGTAAGCACACTATATACCACCAGCAGGATAATATAACCGCCTAAAGCAGCCACTACCAGCAGGGGAAGATTCATCCTGTGCAGATTATTCATCAGATAATCGCTTCTATACCCGGCCCATCCCATTAAAAGAAGGGCGTAAGCAATGGTAGTAAGGAAAAAATTTTTAATCAAAGCCAGGCCGATATAATCGCTTCTATAATAATTGCTGATAGCCAGATGCTGTTTTCCCTCTCCTGATTCATATACAGCCAGTTTATGCATTTTTTTAATTTTCTGGACGTCAAGCATATGGTTTCCTCTTTTCTGTTTCTTTCTATACTCATACATACTGCATTATAACATAGTCTTAGGAAGTGAATCAAGACTTTTAGGTCTCTGAGCCAATAGCAATCACCAGAAAATATACCCTCTGTGCCCCTGCTTTTTTCAGCGTAGCGGCAGCCTGGTTTAAGGTAGCACCTGTGGTGTAAATATCATCTATAAGAAGGATATTCCCTCCATTTAACCTTTCCGCTGCTGTAAAAGCTCCCCGAATATTTTTCAGCCTTTCTTCCGGATTCAGATCTTTCTGAGGTTTTGTGTTGATTTTTCGTTTCATCAGTTTTTTCTTTACCGGCAGATTCACCCTTTTTCCCAGTGCTTCTGCGATGAGTTCCGCCTGATTATATCCTCTTTTTTCCAGACGTTTTCTGTGAAGAGGTATGGGCACAAGATAGTCTATTTCCCAGCAGCGGATCTGAGCTTCTGCATAAGCTGCTGCCAGTTCTCCGTAAAATACACCGTATTCCTGCCTTTTTCCATATTTTAATTTAAAAAGGGATTCTTGAAGAAGTGTGTTGTAGGGAAAAATTCCGATTCCCTGATCAAACAGATGTGTTCTGCGGCTACAGTCTGAACAGTATTCCTGTTCCGGATCCTTCAAAGGCTTTGAACACTTAAAGCACCTGGGGCCTGTTACAGGTCTCAGCCGTTCCCGGCAGCCGCTGCAGATTTTCTGTGTCCCCGGCACAGGTATATCATGGCATACCGGACAGCGCCTGGGATACAGAATATCCAGAAATGTATTCTTCATCTTATCTTTTTTTGTCACTGGATCTCCTTAATTCTCACATCTAAGGCCGTATAACGGTCCTGTTCCATTCGGTTGTTTTCCATTTCATAGAAAGTCTTCTCATCTCCCACCAAAGTAACACATTTTCTGGCTCTCGTCACTGCAGTATAAAGAAGATTCCGGTTCATCAGCATTCTGGGGCCTTGGAGAAGGGGAATCACCACTGCGGGATACTCGCTTCCCTGGGCTTTATGGATTGTAATCGCATAGGCCAGCTCCAGTTCATCCAGCTGCTTAAAAGAATATTCTACAAATCTTTTTTCATCGAATTCCACCGTCACGGTCTCCGCAAAAGAATTGATCTCACGAATGATACCCGTATCTCCGTTGAATACGCCAACGCCTTTCTCCACAGGTATCCCATAGTTTCCTCTGATCTCCCATTCCAGCTGGTAATTATTCTTTATCTGCATGACCTTATCTCCCTCACGGAAAATCCCCTGTCCATGCTCCTTTTCCTTTTTTTCCGGTTCCGGAGGATTCAGATACTGCTGCAGTATCACATTTAGCCGCTCTACACCCAGAAGTCCCTTTCTCATAGGCGTGAGAACCTGGATTTCATAAGGGGAAGCCTCCACATATCCAGGCAGTTTTTTCTGGATCAGAGTGATCACAATGCTGATGATCACATTGGCGTCGTATCTTTTCAGGAAGAAAAAGTCTCTGCTTTTATTGTCAAGAACTACCGGAATCCCCTGATTGATCTTATGGGCGTTTACCACAATATCACTTTGAGAAGCCTGCCGGAAAATCTTTACCAATTCTACAACGGGAAAACAGCCGGAGGCAATAATATCTTTCAACACACTTCCCGGTCCTACGCTGGGAAGCTGATTCACATCTCCCACCAGGATCAGGCGGGTACCGGAAACTACCGCAGAAAGGAGTGCATGCATTAAAAAGATATCCACCATAGACATTTCATCAATAATGATCACATCTGCCTCCAGAGGATTCTGGGCGTTCCGCTCAAATCTTACATGCTCCTGGGCCTGCTCGGGGCCCCCGCTCAGTTCCAGCAGACGATGAATAGTCTTTGCTTCATATCCGCTGGTCTCTGTCATTCTTTTGGCTGCCCTTCCTGTAGGAGCTGCCAAACAGATATCCAGATCTTCCATCTCAAAATGCCGGATGATCGCATTGATGGTAGTCGTCTTACCGGTTCCCGGACCTCCGGTGATGATCAGAAGACCGTTCTTCACCGCCTCCCTTACAGCTTCTTTCTGCTTCTCATCCAGCACTACTCCTGTACCTCTCTGGATCCGCTCTATCTTTTCTTCCAGGATATCTTCTCTTGCTGTATCCTGTAGATTCAATGCGTGGAGCATCTGGGCCACATGAAGTTCTACCTGATAGTATGAGGCTGCGTATACCGCTGTCTGCACCGGTTCTTCATCTTGTCTGATCTCCCGGATTACGATCTTTCTTTCAATGGACAGGTCCATGAAATGTTTTTCCATATATTCCTGCTCCACCCCCAGCAAATCCCGGGCTCTCCTGAGCAGTACTTCCTTTGGCAGGTAGACATGACCTTCTCCGGAGGCCTGAAGCAATATGTATAAAATACCGCTTCGAATGCGGTAATCGGAATCTGTATGGATCCCGATCCTGGCGGCAATCTCATCAGCAATCTTGAATCCCACCCCAGGAATGTCCTCTGCCATTTTATAAGGATTTTCTTTCAGTACACCATACATCTCCTGGCCATACTGTCGGTAGATCTTCATACCCAGCGCCTGGGTGATCCCATACTGCTGCAGAAACATCATGGCCTTCCGCATATCTGCCTTCTCTTCCACCTGGTCAGCAATCTCCCTGGCCTTTTTCTCGCTGATCCCCTTTACTTCCGCCAGTCTTTCCGGTTCTTCCTCAATGATCCGAAGAGTATCGTCCCCGAATTTTCTGACGATCCTGGCAGCAAGAGCCGCTCCAATACCTTTAATGGCTCCCGATCCCAGATACCGCTCCATTGCCAGAGAATCCTGAGGGATCACAGACTCATAGGAATTCACCGAAAACTGTCTGCCGTAAGAAGGATGTCTTGTATAAGTCCCTTTGGCCCGTATGGTCTCTCCTTCACTGAGAAACCGGAAGTTTCCTACACAGGTAATCTCCTCTCCCTGGGAAACCAGGCAGGCTACCGTGTATCCATTGTCACGATTCTGAAATATGATATGATCCACATATCCCTCAATTGTCTCTTCCACAATTTTTACCTTCCGTACTATCTTCTTTTACCTTTCATTCATCTTGCTCATAAGTTCCATATACTGACCGGTTCCTATAGCAACAGCCAGGGCAGGTTCCTCTGCCACCACTGTATTGATTCCCGTTTCCTCTTCGATAAGCTGTTCCAGGCCGCCGAGAAGAGCTCCTCCTCCGGTAAGAACAATTCCTCTTTCTGCTACATCGGCAGCAAGTTCCGGAGGAGTTTTCTCCAGGATACTGTGGATTGTTTCCATAATCTGGGTGGCTGCATCTTTCAGAGCCTCCCGAATTTCTTCAGATGTTACAGTAATGCTCTTGGGAAGTCCGGTAATAGTATCTCTTCCTTTTACTTCCATAGATTTTGGTTCCGGAAGAGAATAGACTGTACCGATCTGAATCTTAATGTCCTCGGCTGTTCGTTCTCCGATCATCAAATTATGCATTTTTCTCACATAACGCATGATGGCCTCATCAAAATTATCTCCAGCCACTTTAATGGAAGTGGAAACTACGGTTCCTCCAAGGGAGATCACTGCCACATCGGTAGTTCCTCCACCTATATCCACGATCATATTTCCAAAAGGCTTTGTAATATCGATCCCTGCTCCTATAGCTGCCGCAATGGGCTCTTCAATAATAGAGACTTCCCTGGCCCCCGCCTGATAAGTCGCCTCTTCCACAGCCTTTTTTTCTACTTCCGTAATTCCACTGGGAGCGCAGATACTGATCCGGGGTTTCCGAAAAGCCCTTTTTCCTATAGCTTTTGAGATAAAGTATTTCAACATTTTTTCTGTGACCTCAAAATCAGAGATCACTCCCTGGCGCAGAGGACGCACTGCTACAATATTTCCCGGGGTCCTTCCTATCATCTGACGAGCTTCTTCTCCTACAGCTCTGATCTTATTGCTGTCCTTATCATATGCGACTACAGAAGGCTCCTTGAGCACAATCCCTTTTCCTTTTGCGTATACCAGTATACTGGCCGTGCCTAAATCGATCCCGATATCTGAAGCTGCCATTAATAACACTGCCCCTTTCTAAACTTCGCTTCATAGGAGCTGTCCCATGAATCAAATCGAAAGTATTTCATGGGACAGCTCCAAGTCAACATTTATTATATCCGACTTATCCCCTGTTGAAAAGGGGCAATCATCTCAAATATTTTGACACATAACGACCTGTATAGGAAACCGGATTGGCTGCGACTTCTTCGGGGGTTCCGCTGGCGATCACCGTTCCCCCTTTATCGCCGCCTTCCGGACCGATGTCGATAATATAATCTGCTGTCTTGATCACATCCAGATTATGTTCAATAACCACTACGGTATTTCCGCCTTCTGCCAGCCTCCGGAGAATTTCTATAAGTTTGTGCACATCTGCAAAATGCAGCCCTGTAGTGGGTTCATCCAGGATATAGATCGTCTTTCCCGTACCTCTTTTACTCAGCTCCGTGGCCAGCTTGATGCGCTGTGCCTCTCCGCCGGAAAGTTCTGTAGAAGGCTGTCCCAGTTTAATATAGGAAAGCCCTACATCATATAAGGTCTGGATTTTTCGTTTAATAGACGGCACATGGTCAAAAAATTCCAGTGCTTCTTCCACCGTCATGTTCAACACATCATAAATATTTTTCCCCTTATATTTTACCTCAAGTGTTTCTCTGTTATACCTTTTTCCATGACATACTTCACAGGGAACATAAACGTCCGGCAGAAAATGCATTTCAATCTTTAAAATACCGTCGCCGCTGCAGGCTTCACATCTGCCTCCTTTGACATTAAAACTGAATCTTCCTTTCTTGTATCCCCTGGCTTTTGCATCGGCTGTAGCTGCAAAAAGATCACGTATCTGATCGAAGACGCCTGTATAAGTAGCCGGATTGGAACGGGGAGTTCTTCCAATAGGAGACTGATCGATATTGATCACCTTGTCAAGCTGTTCTACCCCTTCAATACATTTATGCTTTCCCGGAATCGTTCTGGCCCGGTTCAGTTTTCTGGCCAGACTTTTATATAAGATCTCATTGACCAGGGAACTTTTTCCGGAACCGGACACACCGGTGACACAGGTCATAACTCCCAGGGGAATCTTTACATCTATATTTTTCAAATTGTTCTCCGCTGCTTTTCGCACGATCAGAAAACCTGTAGGTTTTCTTCTCTCTGAAGGCACAGGGATTTTTTTCTTTCCGCTTAAATACTGGCCGGTAATAGAATTGGGATTCTTCATAATCTCTTCCGCAGTTCCGATAGCCACCAGTTGCCCTCCGTGTTCTCCTGCGCCAGGACCAATATCCACGATACAGTCTGCTGCTCTCATAGTATCTTCGTCATGTTCCACCACAATCAGGGAATTCCCCAGATCCCGGAGATGTTTCAGGGTATCCAGCAGTTTATCATTATCTCTCTGATGAAGGCCGATACTTGGCTCGTCCAGGATATAGGCCACGCCTACCAGTCCGGAACCAATCTGGGTAGCCAGACGGATCCTCTGAGCTTCTCCCCCGGAAAGGGTACCTGTGGCCCTTGATAGAGTAAGATACTCCAATCCTACATTGACCAGGAATTGCACTCTGGCCCGGATTTCTTTCAACACCTGCTCCCCGATCATTTCCTGGGCAGGGGTTAATTCCAATTTATCCATAAACTCCTTAAGACTGCTGATAGAAAGAGAAGTCACTTCATAAATGTTCTTATCCCCCACGGTTACAGCCAGAGCTTCCGGTTTCAGCCGCTGCCCTTTACAGGCAGGACAGGGGGTAATCCTCATAAAAGTCTCATACTCCTGCTTCATAGAATCCGAACCGGTCTCCCGGTAGCGTCTCTCCACATTTTTGACCAGCCCTTCAAAGGCCACATCATAGACCCCTTCTCCTCTCTGTCCTTTATATCGTACCTTCACCTCATGTCCGTTCGTTCCGTAAATCAGAATATCCTGGATCTTTTTTGGATATTGTTCAAAAGGTGTATCCAGGTCAAAACCGTACTCTTCTGCAAGGGCATCCAGGATCGCTCTGGTAAAACTTCCTTTGTCCGTACAGGACTGCCATCCCAGAACAGTAATGGCTCCCTGCTGTATGCTCAGGCTTTTGTCCGGAATCATCAGATCTACATCAAATTCCATTTTATATCCCAGTCCGAAGCAGGAAGGGCAGGCTCCAAAAGGATTATTAAAGGAAAAGCTCCGGGGTTCGATCTCATCAATACTGATCCCGCAGTCCGGGCAGGCAAAGCTCTGGCTGAAATTCTGAATATTTCCATCCATAGTATCTACCATCAGGCGTCCCTCTGCCAGATTCAGTACTGTCTCAATAGAATCTGTCAGACGTTTTTCGATCCCCTCTTTCACGATCAAACGGTCCACTACGATTTCTATATTATGCTTTTTATTCTTATCTAACTGGATCTCTTCGCTGAGTTCATAAAGATTCCCATCTATCTGAACTCTCACATATCCGCTTTTCCTGGCCTGTTCCAGAAGTTTGGCATGGGTTCCCTTGCGGCCTCTCACTACCGGTGCAAGAAGCTGGATCCTGGTCCGCTCCGGAAGCTTCATGATCTGGTCCACCATCTGATCTACGGTCTGCTTTTTGATCTCCCGGCCGCATTTCGGGCAGTGGGGGATACCGATCCTGGCATAGAGAAGACGGAAATAATCATAGATTTCCGTAACAGTTCCTACAGTAGAACGTGGATTTCGATTGGTGGATTTCTGATCAATGGAGATCGCCGGGGACAGACCTTCTATACTTTCCACATCCGGTTTTTCCATCTGCCCCAAAAACTGCCGGGCATAAGAAGAAAGCGATTCCATATACCTTCTCTGTCCCTCTGCATAAATGGTGTCAAATGCCAGAGAACTTTTTCCGGAACCGCTGAGCCCGGTCAGCACCACCAGCTCGTTTCTGGGAATATCCACATCCAGATTTTTCAGATTATTCTCATTGGCCCCTCTTATTTTTATAAATTGTCTGGGCTGCATTTTCACTGCCATATCCATTCCTCACTATCTTTTTGTCTTTTCTTTCTATTATCTGATCCTTCCCGCCCATTATACTATAAAGCACGATGTGTGGGTTGCATATAATACGCTGTACCAGTATAGCACAAATATCTCTGTCTTTCAAACATTTGTTCTGTTTTATAGAATAAATGGCATCCTGAGGAGCATCTTGATTAACAGGGAACAAAGTTTCCTGTTAGCCAAAAACAGGGCTGCCCGAAGGCAGCCCTTATCCCATCTACTTTTCCTTAGGTTCCTTACCGCAGGAAGAACATATATACTGCATGATATCTCTTCTGGTCACAATTCCGATAAAATTCTTCTGGTCATCTACAACCGGAACAAAATTTTGCCGCATAGCTTTCTCCATCAGATCTTCCATGTCGGAGTCCACTCTGATGGGAGCATAATCCGCCCGTCTCTTAAAAGAAGTAATGGGGACCTCCTCGGCAGCTTTCATATTCAGAGAACTGCGGTTTCTCAGCCCCCAGAGCATATCTCCTTCCGTTAGGGTTCCTACATATTTTCCTCTATCATTTATGATCGGAATGCAGGAAAATTTGTGCTCCTCCATCTTTTCCAATGTCTGTCCCAGAGTATAAGAATCATGTATATATGTAACGTCTTCCTTGGGGGTAAGAAAAAATAATATATTCATAGTACCCTCCACTCAATTTACTCTTTTCTTATTCTGACATATTCAGAAGAAGAAATCCAGTAGAAAGCTATAAACA
>DXFG01000264.1 GCA_019114545.1 Candidatus Blautia pullistercoris
TTGCCCTCCCCGGCGGCAACGGCATTTTCACGGCAACGCCGACAGAGCGTATAACACACTACACTTTGCTTCGCAAAGTCGTGTGCCAAATGGGGGCGTTGCCCCCTTTGGAAACCCCCACAAGAAAAGGCGGTATGCTACCCCTCCACGGGGCGCATACCGCCTTTCCTTGTTATCCAGCCCCCCGGCTGTATCGGTTGAGCAAAAGCCAGCGTGGGATTGGTGTGGTATCTTTATCTAAGTGATACCCCCCAGTCCCAGCCGAACATATAGTGGGCTTTCCGCAGGTGCATAAATCCTTCATAAGTATCGTCATTTCCAATATTTTTATACTTTTCGTAGGCCCTGGCAATGAACTTCAGAGGAGACCGGAAGATCACCTGCAGCACATTATCCTTTTTCAGGTACTCTTTTACCTCATAGTCCCAGGTTCTGTGCATGTTTTCTGCATGTCCCAGATAGGTACCGTTAAGCCAGATATCTGCCACGGTATCCAGTCCTTCAAAGGAAAGGAACACCCTGGCATATGATTCCGGATCTTCTGCCGTAAATCTGGACCGATACTCATAGTCTGCTTCCATAAGGGCACAGATCTGGTCTTCATTGTCTTTCCAGTAAGGATCCGGGATTTCTCCGTTTCTCAGAAGATCTGTATATACAGATCCCCAGACTCTGGCCTCCCTCCAGTTTTCCTCTCCTGTCCTGCGCATGCTCCAATTGTCTTTTAATTCCAGTTTTCCCATATAACCTCCCATCCGGTAGGGAAGAGTCCTTCCCTATCCACTGCGATACTGCAGGCAGCTCCAGGCAAAGCCTGTCGCTGTCCGTTGCCGGGTGTATCGCTCAAAAAGGAGCCGCCGCATTTATGCATATTCCAATCCTGCTTAAATGCGGCAGCTCCTTATCTCTGTTTTATCTCTTTCTTATATACTGCTTATTTTGCTGCTTTCCACTCATCGATCTGTCTCTGCATTTCATCAATAACATCCTGGATGCCTGTCGCTTCCAGTTTCTTCTGAAGCTGGGGCAGATATTCTTCCGGATCTACACTTCCGGTATAGAGAGATTTTCCAAACTCGTCCAGTACGTTGCGGAAGCCGGCTACCTGTGTGCTTACCGGTTCCAGATCAAAGTCAAATCCAAAGGAAGGCGCTTCCTGGGAAGCATCGTTAAATTCCTTAAAGGTTGCCCATTTGTCCAGAGGCTCATTGTCCATTACGTAGGTATTAAACAGGCCGCCCTGTACCCAGTAAGGAGCAGAGTAATCTTTCTGTTTCTCCGGATTTAATTTTGCCTTGTAATCATAGATATAGTCTTTTCCTGCTGCTGCGTCTTTTTCTTCCTGTGTAGGCTCAACTTTCTCCCAGTGAACACCTTCAATTCCATAGTTCAGCATGTTTCTCAGTTCCTGGTCTGTATTGATCAGATTCAGCAGTTCCATAGCTTTCTCCGGGTGTTCAGAGTTCTTATTGATGGCTGTCAGAGCACCTCTGGCAGAAGCGTTGGTAATCTGTGTATCCATGATCTGTGTGGCTACTACTTCATATCCCAGGTCTTTGCCCCAGGTAAGCTCTGCGTAAGGCTGTCCGTCGCCTTTTGTCACAAAACGTTTTATGGATTTATCATCGGAAGCTGTGGCAGCGTCCTTGTTGATATAGCCTGCCAGATAGTATTTCCGCATAGTATCCAGAGTGGATTTCATTCTCTCTGTCTCAAACACGTTCTTAACTGTCAGAGTATCATCTCCATATTCAATGCCTACCGGATCCTGGATCTTGTCCATATAGGTGGGCGCTGTATAGTCTTTTGTCAGATACATAGGAACTACATCCGGCTCGTTTTCTTTGATCAGCTTCAGATATGGCTCCAGATCTTCCAAAGTATGGATATCCTGGTATGGAATATTATATTTGTCTACATATTCCTTGGTAAATACCCACATAGGGCAGCTTCCGATCTCTTTCTCGCTGGGAACACCGTAGGTCACGCCGCCCACCTTGGCAGCCTCCCAGAAACGGGGATCGATCTTATCGTACATTTCCTTACCTTCCTTCTGAAGCAGGTCATCCAGTTCCAGGAATGCCCCTTTCTGGGCATTCTGGAGATAATCATTTGCCCAGGAGCAGGTAAAGCACAGATCCCATTTGTCGCCGGTATTGATCACTACCTGCATCTTCTGATTGTAGTCACCCCAGCCTACTTTGATCACGTCCAGCTTAACGCCGATCTTATCTGCCAGATAATTGTTAACTTCTTCAAAAACCTGATCATCATCTGCCTGTGCATCGCCTACCTGATACCAGGTCAGTTCTACGATCTCTTCTCCGTTTGCATTTGTCTCTGCTTTCTTCCCGCAGCCGGTCAGCATACCCGCCGCCATTACAGTGGCCATAGCCAGGGCTCCGATTCTTTTTGCGTGTCGAAATTTCATAATATATTATCCTCCTCTAAAATTTACAGCCTGCTTATTCCTTTACTGCGCCGATGGTCAGACCATTGACAAAATATCTCTGGAAGAAAGGATAAGCAAATATGATCGGCAGTGTGGAGATAACCACGATTGCCATTTTAATGGTTTCCTTCGGCAGGTTTGCAGCCGCCTGAATACCGTCTACACCCATCATAGACTTGTTGCTGGCCAGCCAGTCAATAGAGTTCTGGATCTGCATCAGCAGGAACTGCAGAGGGATCCAGGTCTTATCGTCTATGTACATCAGTGCGTTGAACCAGTCATTCCAGTATCCCAGTGTCAGGAACAGTCCGATGGTAGCCAGACCGGGCATAGCCATAGGAATGACAATCTTAAAGAACAGCCTCCACTCAGAAGCTCCGTCGATCTTGGCAGATTCTACTACAGAATCCGGAATACTGGTCTTAAAAAATGTTCTGAGCACAATAACGTTAAAGGAGTTCATGCACAGAGGCAGGATCAGCGCCCATACACTGTTTTTCAGCATCAATACCTTTGTCATTACCAGATAGTTGGCGATCATACCGCCGGAAAACAGCATGGGAACTGTGATCACCTTGGTAAAGAAGGAACGGAAAGCATAGGTCTTTCTGGACAGGGAATAGGCATAGGTTCCTGTAAGGAGGAGACCCAGTATCGTTCCCACTACAGTGACCAGGATGGTCACACCGTAGCTTCTTAAAATATTTTCACCGGCATTTATGATATACTGATAGGCGTACAGACTCCACTCTTCCGGAATAAAACGGTAGCCGTTCATGGTCAGAGATTCTTCGTCTGTCAGCGAAATAATGATTACAAAGATGAAAGG
>DXFG01000028.1 GCA_019114545.1 Candidatus Blautia pullistercoris
GGTCACCTTCGGCTCTCTAGGCTGCCATTTTTCTTTTCTCTTAGCCAGTTCTTCTTCTGAAACTGCCAGTTCCAGTTTATTTTCCGGTATATTGATCCGGATCAGATCTCCTTCTTCTACCAGAGCAATTGGGCCGCCTACTGCTGCTTCCGGAGAAATATGTCCGATAGAAGCCCCTCTGGAAGCTCCTGAGAATCTTCCGTCCGTGATAAGAGCTACAGATGATCCCAGTCCCATTCCTGCGATAGCAGATGTGGGGTTCAGCATTTCTCTCATGCCGGGGCCGCCTTTTGGTCCCTCATAGCGGATCACTACCACATCACCGGGAACGATCTTTCCGCCTTTGATAGCAGCGATAGCATCTTCCTCACAATCAAAGACTCTGGCTGGTCCCTCATGAACCATCATTTCCTCGCATACAGCGCTTTTCTTTACCACACCTCCGTCTGGAGCCAGGTTTCCGGTAAGAACGGCCAGGCCTCCTGTCTGGCTGTAAGGATTGTCAATAGGACGGATCACTTCCGGATTCCTGTTCACACAGCCTTTGATATTTTCTCCTACAGTCTTTCCTGTAACAGTCATGCAGTCCAGATTGAGAAGATCCTTTTTCGCCAGCTCGTTCATTACTGCATAAACACCTCCGGCCTCGTTCAGGTCTTCAATGTAAGTAGGACCTGCCGGTGCCAGATGGCAGAGGTTCGGTGTCTTCTCGCTGATCTGATTTGCAAAAGTAATATCAAAATCCCAGCCGATCTCATGGGCGATAGCCGGCAGATGAAGCATACTGTTGGTTGAGCAGCCCAATGCCATATCTACGGTGAGAGCATTCAGGATAGCGTCTTTTGTCATAATATCTCTGGGACGGATATTCCGGCGGTACATTTCCATAACCTGCATACCTGCATGTTTTGCCAGTTTGATCCTCTCAGAATATACTGCCGGAATGGTTCCGTTCCCTTTCAGGCCCATTCCCAGAACTTCTGTCAGACAGTTCATACTGTTGGCGGTATACATTCCGGAGCAGGAACCGCAGGTAGGACATACCTTATTTTCAAATTCTTCTACTTCTTCCTCGGTCATAGTCCCTGCACTGTAGGAGCCTACTGCCTCAAACATGGAGGAAAGACTTCTCTTCTGTCCGTGGACTCTTCCTGCCAGCATAGGGCCGCCGCTTACGAATACCGTAGGAACATTGATCCTTGCTGCAGCCATTAAAAGTCCCGGTACGTTTTTGTCACAGTTCGGCACCATGACCAGAGCGTCGAACTGATGTGCCATAGCCATGGCTTCTGTAGAATCTGCGATCAGGTCTCTGGTAACCAGTGAGTATTTCATACCGATATGGCCCATGGCAATACCGTCGCACACGGCAATAGCCGGGAACACGATAGGGGTTCCCCCTGCCATTGCAACTCCCAGTTTTACAGCTTCCACGATCTTATCCAGGTTCATATGCCCCGGTACGATCTCATTATATGAGCTGACGATCCCTACCAGAGGTTTAGACAGCTCCTCTTTTGTCAGCCCCAGTGCATTAAACAGAGAACGGTGGGGTGCCTGCTGCATCCCTGTTTTTACTGCATCACTTCTCATAATCTTCTTTCCTTTCTATGTATATTCAAATTGCCCATCTAAATTCAGCAGATCCGCTCTGCAATCAGATCTCCCATCTCTTTTGTACCTACCTGTTTCATGCCTTCTGACATGATATCTACTGTACGGTAACCTTCTTTCAGCACCTGCTGGACAGCGGCTTCTACTGCATCTGCTTCCTCATCCAGATCCAGAGAGAAACGGAGCATCATGGCTGCGGAAAGGATGGTGGCGATGGGATTTGCAATGCCTTTTCCGGCAATGTCAGGAGCAGAACCGTGACTTGGCTCATAAAGGCCGAATTTTGTCTCATTTAAGCTGGCAGAGGAAAGCATTCCGATGGAACCTGTGACCATGCTGGCCTCATCAGAGAGAATATCTCCGAACATGTTCTCGGTCAGGATCACATCAAACTGTCCCGGGTTATGTACCAGCTGCATGGCACAGTTATCTACCAGCATATGTTCCAAAGTGATATCCGGATAATCTGCCGCCACTTCTTCCACTACTTTTCTCCAGAGTCTGGAGGAATCCAGCACATTAGCCTTATCCACACTGGTAACTTTCTTTCTTCTCTTGCCTGCGATCTCAAATGCCTTTACTGCGATCCGGCGAATCTCCTTTTCATCATAGGTCAGGGTATCAATGGCCTTTCTCACCCCGTTTTCCTCTACGGTCTTTCTCTCTCCGAAGTAAAGGCCTCCTGTCAGTTCCCGGACAATGATCATATCAAAACCTTCTCCGATCACCTCTTCCTTCAGAGGGCAGGCGCCCTTTAACTCGTCATACAAATAGGCTGGGCGAAGGTTTGCAAAAAGATTCAGGGCTTTCCGAATAGCCAGAAGGCCTGCCTCCGGTCTCTTGGAAGGTTCCAGTTTATACCAGGGGGAAGTCTTGGCATCTCCTCCGATGGAACCCATCAGCACTGCGTCAGAACTTTTTGCAGTGTCGATAGCTTCCTGGGTAAGAGGTACTCCACAGGCATCGATGGACGCTCCCCCCAGAAGAACTTCTTCATAGTTGAATTTATGTCCGTATTTCTCACAGACCTTATCTAATATTTTCTTAGCCTCTCCTACGATCTCCGGGCCAATACCATCCCCCGGGATCAGGGAAATCTTATATTCCATATCTATAGTCTCCTTTCCTGTTCTTACATTCTGATTCAGTCAATTTTCACAGTGTAATTAGTAATATGATAATCCTTTTCTATCCACAATTCAAGTCATAATAAGATAACCGGCTATGCCTTTTCGTTATATCTTCCATTCTTTCCAGAGACTTTTCCCCTCATTTATGGTTTTTTATCAGACTTTAGAAATCCTTTATTTTCCAGACACAGGACCGTCACAATTACCTACTATACTCATAAGTGTTCAGAAAGAAGACAGCGGTTGCACAGTCTGAAGCTGTTGTGGCCGCCGGGCTTCGCCTAAAAATTCTCCTGCTTTACCGGCAGGTTTATATACAATATTTTTTCTCCTTTCTTTCCCAAATGCGGGGCTTTCCCCCCTTTGGGAATTTTTTTGTCAGAGAGACGGAGCTTAAGAATCTGTGGAAAAGATCTCACAGGTCCGGGCGCAGGCGGCGGGGGTTTTGGCGCAGCCTCCCAGGGCGCTTTCCCTGAGCTCAAAAGGAAGGCTTCTTCCCACATGATACATGGCTTCTGCCATCTGGTCAAAAGGAATTACCTGGGTGATCCCGGCCAGGGCCTGCTGGGCACAGATCATCGCATTGGCAGCTCCCACGGAATTCCGGTTCTGACAGGGCGCTTCCACCAGGCCGGCAATGGGGTCGCAAACCAGTCCCAGAAGATTTGCCAGTGCCCCGGAGGCGGCATTCAGACACATTCCGGGAGTGCCTCCCATGATCTCCACAGCTGCGGCGGCGGCCATAGCGGAAGCAGCTCCCACCTCAGCCTGACATCCTGCTTCGGCTCCAGCCACGGAAGCGTTCCGCATAAGCAGGTATCCCACAGCTCCCGCCGTATATAGTCCATTTAAGATCTCCTCATCGGTCAGATCATATTCTTCCTGCAAAGCCAGCAAAACTCCCGGCACAACCCCGGAGGAGCCGGCAGTAGGCGCTGCTACGATCACGCCCATAGAAGCATTTACTTCCAACACTGCCATGGCATAGGTGATCGCTCTGGACATCAGATCTCCGCAGACGCTCCGGCCTTTCTCATGATATTCTTTCAATTTCTTCGCCTCGCCACCGATCAGTCCTCCGATAGAAGGAACCGGATCTTTTAAAGGCTTTCTGGCAGATTCTTTCATGATCTTCCAGGCCTTTCTCATCTTTTTCTCCACATCATCTTCCGTGATCCCGGAAAATTCCGCTTCTCTTTTTTTCATAGCCAGGGAAATAGGCATTTTATTTTTTTCACACAATTCCAGTAATTCTGTTCCATGGTTGAACTCCATTTTTCTTCCTCCTATAGCTGCACCAGCATGATATCGGAAACCAGAGGATTTTCTCTGATCTTCTCCGGTATATCTTCGGGGATCTTTTCATCAGATTCCACCACCGTATAGGCAGCCGCTCCTTTTTCTTCCCGGAAGAGACGCATAAAGGCAATATTCACTCCGGCTTCACTTAAGACTTTTGTAATATGAGCCACTACTCCCGGCTTGTCTGTCTGGCTGACGATAAGGGTACTGTATTCTCCTGTAAAATCCACGGAAATATTGTTCAGCTTTACGATCTTTACTTTTCCGCCTCCCAGAGATTCTCCCCGGACAAAAAGGCGCTCGCCCTTTGTTCCCAGAATGTCCATATCAGCAGTATTGGGATGAATACCGTCTGTCTCCTCTGAAATTGTAAATGTATAGTCGATCCCTGCTTTTTTCGCCAGGGCCAGAGAGTCCCTTATCCGGAGATCATCTGTCTCAAATCCCAGCATGCCTCCCATCAAAGCCCGGTCTGTACCATGGCCCCGGTAAGTTTTGGCAAAGGAACCGTACAGGGTAAAATGCACCTCTTTAATTTTCCCGGGAAACAGCTTTCTGGCCAGAAGGGCCATAGAAACCGCTCCGGCCGTATGGGAACTGGAAGGTCCTACCATATTGGGACCGATCACCTCAAACAGACTGATAAACGCCATATTATCTGTACCTCCTGTTATCTGGTACATCCTTTCATAATTAGCTGCGCTATTGGTGCAGTTAATTAGTGAATGATGTACTGAATAAAAAAAGAGCTGCCGCATTCCACTCTGTGCATAAAATGCGATAGCTCCCCATACTTTTCTTATTCTTCCGTTTTTTTATTCTGCTATACCATCGCTGGCCTTTTCCACCTCTGCAATGGCTGATTTTCTCATAGGAATCCTGCAGTTTCTGTTGTTTCCGAATTCCACGATCACGTCTTCCTCGGTAATGTTAATCAGAACTCCATAAAAACCGCTGGTGGTCACCACTGTATCGCCTACTTCCATAGCCGCCAGCATACTCTTTACTCTCTGCTGTTCTTTCTTCTGAGGTCTCATGATCATGAAGTACATTAAAAGAAAGATTATCGCAAGAGGGATAACCAGACTTAATAAGGCACCTGTGCCGCTGCTTGCTGCTGCTGTTGATAATAACATGCTGTTTCCTCCTAAAACTAAATACTAAACTTTGTCTTTCTCAATTTAGACACTATGGCTATCATACACAATTTTTCCCATTTCTTCAAGTGTTTTTCTATATTTTCTTCAGTCTTTCGGTCCTGCAGCCATGCTCTCCAGCTTCTGTTTTTTGTACTCTTCGTATCTTCCCTCATCCAGTGCCTGGCGGATCTCCTCCATCATGGTGTTGTAAAAGTAGAGGTTATGGAGTACACAAAGCCGCATGCCCAGCATCTCCTTGGCTTTCAGCAGATGGCGGATATAGGCCCTGCTGTAATGACGGCAGGTAGGACACTGGCAGCCTTCTTCGATAGGTCTGGCATCCAGCTCATATTTTGCATTAAACAGATTGATCTTTCCAAAGTTTGTGTAAACATGACCATGCCGGCCATTACGGCTTGGATAAACACAGTCAAAGAAATCCACCCCTCTGGATACGGCCTCCAGGATATTGGCCGGTGTTCCCACCCCCATAAGATAGGTAGGCTTATCCACCGGAAGATAAGGAACCACATTGTCCAGGATCCGGTACATTTCCTCATGGGTCTCTCCTACCGCCAGTCCCCCGATGGCATAGCCGTCCAGATCCAGTTTGGAGATCTCCTGGGCGTGGGCGATGCGGATATCGTCATAGACTGCTCCCTGATTAATCCCGAAGAGAAGCTGATGGGGATTTACCGTATCCTCCAGAGAATTCAGCCTTGCCATCTCCTCCTTACACCGCACAAGCCACCGGGTGGTCCGGGCTACGGAATTCTCCACATATTTCCGATCTGCCTTACTGGGAGCACATTCGTCAAAGGCCATGGCAATCGTAGAACCCAGATTAGACTGGATCTGCATACTCTCCTCCGGTCCCATAAAAATCTTTCTTCCGTCCACATGAGAATGGAAATAAACTCCTTCCTCCTTGATCTGGCGCAGCTTGGCCAGGGAAAACACCTGAAATCCTCCGGAATCGGTAAGGATCGGCCGGTCCCAGTTCATAAACTTGTGCAGTCCGCCAAGCTGTTTCACCACCTTGTCTCCCGGTCTTACATGGAGATGATAGGTATTGGAAAGCTCCACCTGGGTCTTGATCTCGTGAAGATCCACAGTAGATACAGCCCCCTTAATGGCAGCGGCTGTACCCACATTCATAAATACCGGGGTTTCGATAGTCCCGTGTACCGTTTCCATACGGGCTCTTTTGGCCCGCCCTTCCTGTTTCAGCACTGTATACATAGAATATAACCTCTTCATTCAAAATAATTTTTACATGTTTTCCGGTCCTCCTGAAAGGATTTCCAGTTCTGTTAGAGAATCTGACCAAAATTAGTCCTGTTTCTTCTCATTACCCGACTTATTCTATCATAGAGACTTTTTAAACGCAATGGCTGTTAAATATTTGTAATTGTTTTTTTTTATAGATTGTCGTATAATGTACTGTGATTTTTTACAGATATTAAAAATAAGAAGAAACTAGAAACCAAAGAGAAAACCCACGAATTGCTACGTGCTGCGCACTCCCGCAATTCTGCCCGTATTCCCAATCCGGCCTGTCGGCCTGCTTGCTCATACGGGTCAGCGTCTCTAAAACATAGCCGGACCGGTCTGCAGGCAGCCCCTCCGGCTCTGCTTTGAGACTGGGCTTTCATAGTAAATCAAGAGGAGGTCTTCTGACTATGTCAGCAGATAATACAATGAACCAGACCCTGTACCCCTTAGGTATCGATATTGGCTCTACTACTGTAAAGATCGCAGTATTAAGTCCTCAGCACGAGCTTTTGTTCTCGGACTACGAACGTCATTTTGCAGACATTCAAAATACCCTGGCAAAGCTGCTGGATAAAGCCTACCAGGCATTAGGCGAGATTCAGGTGGCTCCTGTGATCACCGGATCCGGAGGGCTGACTCTGGCAAACCATCTGGAGGTTCCTTTTGTCCAGGAAGTTATCGCCGTGTCCACTTCTCTTCAGGAGCTGGCGCCGAAAACAGACGTAGCTATTGAGCTGGGCGGCGAGGACGCCAAGATCATTTATTTTGAAGGGGGAAATGTAGAACAGCGTATGAACGGTATCTGTGCCGGCGGTACAGGTTCCTTTATCGACCAGATGGCGTCTCTTTTACAGACAGACGCTACAGGCCTTAACGAATACGCAAAGCATTATAAAGCCCTTTATCCTATTGCCGCACGGTGCGGTGTTTTCGCAAAAACAGATATCCAGCCCCTGATCAATGACGGAGCTACCAAGGAAGATCTGGCTGCTTCCATTTTCCAGGCAGTGGTAAACCAGACCATCAGCGGTCTTGCCTGCGGCAAGCCTATCCGGGGACATGTAGCATTCTTAGGCGGTCCTCTCCATTTCCTTTCCGAATTAAAGGTAGCCTTTATCCGTACCTTAAAGCTGGACGAGGAACACACCATTGTGCCGGAAAATTCTCATCTGTTTGCAGCTATCGGCTCTGCCCTCAATGTAAAGCCGGACGCCAAAGGCGTGTCTGTAACTGCCATGAGAGACCGGCTGCGGGCTTCCATTAAAATGGATTTTGAGGTCAGCCGTATGGAGCCTCTCTTCGCCACAAAGGAAGACTATGAAGAATTTAACCGCCGCCAGAGCCAGTACAATGTAAAGACCGGGGATCTTTCTACATACAAAGGAAACTGCTACCTGGGTATTGAC
>DXFG01000265.1 GCA_019114545.1 Candidatus Blautia pullistercoris
GAGAAGATTCCAGTGAAAATAAGCTGCCAGGGAACGGATCACTATGGTAACAATCAGACCCAGTATTGTAGCAGTAGCTTCCCCCATGGTACTGCCGCAGACTACACAGGTAATCCCTCCTGCGATAGCGGCGCTGGCGTATATTTCTCTGACCAGTATATAAGGGGTTTCTCCGGCCATAATATCCCTGAGTACGCCTCCGCCCACACCGGTGAGTACGCCTATAAAGACAAAAAAGAAAGGATTGTCCTGGGGCAGGATCCTGGAGGCAGTCTGAATCCCCACTACTGTAAAAATACCAAGCCCTGCAGTGTCGCACCAGAGCATGATCTTGTCATAATAGCGGCTTTTGATCCTGGAATGAAGGATTTCAGGGTTGGTATATACGATAGCAAAAAGGAGAGTGGAGGTTAAAATCGAAAAGAGAATATATACCGGCTGGGAAAATGCAGCGGGAGGCGTTACTCCAAGGATAATATCACGCATCATCCCGCCGCCTACGGCTGTGGTGGCACCCAGAATATTGACTCCGAAAATATCCATTTTTTTCTCAATGGCAGTCATGGCCCCGGAAGAGGCAAAGGCAACTGTGCCGATAATCTCCAGAACAAATATAAATGTATCCATAATAAACTCCTCATGTTTTTCAAAGCAGTATTTTGCCGAGGGTCATTATATCATACCAGAAGGGGAAAATTCAATTTTTTGCAGGTCTTTTTCTGCGGCTTGGAAGGGAATTCTTTGCGAAAAAGAGAGTTTGATGCTATGATAGTATGCAGAGCCGGAAATATGTAATAAAATGAGGTGAAAAGCAATGGGAGAGCAATACATAAAAGAGTATTCGGTCTGTTGTCCGAGAACCCTGCAGAAAGGAAAACATCAGGTGGAATATGCGAAGGCAACCTGTACCCGGGTGCCCGATACGCTGCTGCATTTTCACTGTACGATCAATGGAAAATGTAAGGATTGTGAGAGAGATTACCAGGAATAGAAAAACTGCGGTATGAATATGGAAAGAAACGGCCAGACAGATGTTTATCCCAGAGGGCTTTAGATTTCAATTCAATATTTATATCGCAGTTTTTTTCGATTTACAGGGCCTTTTCGGAAACCGTATGGGAAAGGAAGATATCCAGGTTACAAAACGGTAGGGTTGCTTTGCGGCCAAAGCGAAAGTAAGGAGAACACAAAACCCCAGAAGCAGACCAGTTTCAACAGAAGTATCCACTTGCTCCAGGATATGGCCGTCCTTCAGAAGGCTGTATACAAGTCCATGAAAGAGATAGATGGACATGGTACGGACTCCCAGTATAGAGTAAAAATGCTGTTTCCTGGGAATTATGGAGCAGACAGCAAAGATCGCCAGGAAAGAGATCCCATAACACAACAGGCGGACGAAAGGTCCCTGGCTGTTGCTCAGATCTGTATCTGCATAGGAATATCTTCCGTAGAAAATGAGAGGACTCAGCTTCTGACCGGTAACAAGGACCCAGCCGCCCAGCAGTCCTGCCAATGTTCCAAGCCCGGCAGTAAAGCCTTTCCAGTGCGCCCAGACAGTTTTGAACCAGTCTTCCCGGAAATAACAGCCCGCCAGAAAAAAAGGATAGAAAAATAAAGTTCTGGGAATGCTGAAGAAATTTCCCAACTGAGTAAAACCTACAAGCAGCCCCAATATAATGGCGATCACCAGATTCCCGGGGATTTTTCTAAAATATGGAGTAATGATCCTCCAGAAAAACAGGGACATCAAATACCACAGAGAAAATTTAGGACGGTTAAAATACAGGCCGGTTTCCTTGTGGATCACAAGCACGTACAGAAAATAATAAAGCAGTTCAAAAACAAAATAGGGGATCACCAGTTTCTGGATCAGCTTTTCCAATCCCATATCCTTTTTGGAAAAATAGCCGGATATAAAAATGAAGGCAGGCATATGGAAAGAAAAAATCACCCATTTTAAAATGGTGAGAAATACGTTATTCGTATAACAGGGTTCAATAAAATGGCCGATGACCACCAACAGGATCAGTAAGGCTTTGTAATTGTCCAAAAAGTAATTACGGGATTTTGTTGACATAAGATTCACTTTCATATTATTATATTCAATATTATATTTAACAAATATGAAATTAATTAGTAATTTTTTCTTCTAACATCGGGAGTATCATACACCGTTTTATAAGAGAACGCAAATAGAAAAAAGGCCTGAATTTTTGAGGATTTTGGGCAAATTATCATATTGTGGGAAAGGAATGAAATTATGAGCGAACGCCGCAGGAGCAGTGAGAGAAGAAGGAGGCAGATGGAGGAGGAAAGACTCCGTGAAGAAGAGAGGCGAAGACGGATTGCCAGGGCCAGACGCCGCCGTCAGGTGATCAGGAGACGAAGGATGATGGCGCTGGGAATCCTGTTGGTAGTAGTGGTCCTTATCGTGGCTGCAGCCGTTACAATATATAGAAGAAATCAGGAACGGAAGCAGCAGGAAGCACTGGAAAAACAGCAGCAGGAAGAGGCCGCAGCTCAGGAGGAAGCGGAGAATAATACACTCCATATAAGAGCTGTAGGAGACAATCTGATCCATGATGCTTTTATTGAAACCGGCAGTGACAATGACTGGAATTTTGACTTCCTTTATGAGAATATCAAAGAAGATATTTCTGATGCAGACCTGGCTTCTGTCAATCAGGAAACACCTTTGACAACGGAACATGAGAATGCAGCAGGTTATCCGGATTTTAATACTCCTTCAGAGGTAGGCGACGCTTTAGCGGACGCAGGTTTTGATATTGTCACCCAGGCAACGGAGCATGCCTTCGACCAGGAGGAGACAGGAATCAGGGATACGATTTCTTTCTGGGAAGATGAACATGAAAAAATAACCTTGCTGGGAATCCATGACAGCGAAAGCGACTCCAGGTATCAGATTATTGAAGAAAAAAATTTCAAGATCGCTGTTATGAATTACAGTACCATGCTGAGCGAGAATCATTCTATTCCCGAGGATTCTTCCTATATGGTCAATCTTTATTCAGAAGAAAATGCTCAGGCAGATCTGGAGGAAGCCAAACAGGAAGCAGATGTGGCTATCGTATATCTTCATGGGGGACAGGACGAATCTGTGGAGCCGGAGGAACGGCTGCAAGAGAGAGTCCAGTTTCTGGCAGAGCAGGGGGCGGATGTGATCATCTGTTCACATCCACATATCCTGAAAGGTTATGAACTGATAGAAAAACCGGATGGAAAAGAAACCCTGGTATACTATTCTCTGGGAAATTTTGTCAGCGCCCAGTCCAGCCTGGAAAACCTTCTGGGAGGAATGGCCGACTTTACACTGACGAAAGAGGGAGATGAGGTTACAATAGACAGTTATTCCATGATTCCTCTTGTTATGCACTATAATGCAGATTATACAGAGTGTTCTGTTTATAAACTGTCCGACTACACAGATGAACTGGCTCAGGAACATGGGATCCATGAAGAAAATCCGGAAGCAGACTTTACAATATCCGCTCTGGAAGAAGCTGCAGGCAATGCCGGTGAACTTCACACAGAATGGAACTTCCAGACAGATGAGACCGATGAAGAAGGCACAGATACAGGGGAGAGTACTGGAAACAGTGAAACAGACTCCCAAAGCAATGATGAGAATAACAGCAGTTCGGATCAGAATACTGCAGAAGATGAGGATAATGGCGGATCGGGCAATAGCAGCCTCGGAGACAACCAAAATACAGATGAAAATTGACAGATGCCGCTATGCCGGATCGGGTCATAATATGTAAAATGTGAAAGCAGAGGCTTTTCCGGAGAAGTAAAGACGTATTTTCCGGAAGAGCCTCTGTTTCAGAAAGGATTTTTATACCGGAGGAGAGTCAGGATTTATGAGAACTGTCCTTAGTGATACAGTCCGGGGAAAAGGGGAGGATAGATTTATAGGAATCCAGCTGTTCCCGGGATTGAGGCAGAGAGGGGATTAATCCGGTTGCTTCGGTAGTCCCGCAGCCGTCCAGATCATCAGCGGAAGTAGCCTCTACATTGTATTTGTCATCTTTTACGTGGGTTTTATCTTTCATGAGATGACCTCCTTCTGCTCTTAGAATTTCCAAAAATAAAGAATCTATACAAAGTTACAGGAGAAAGAAAAATGGGAAAACATAAAGAAAAAGAAATCAAAACCAATGCAATGAGAATTTTAGAAAAAAATAAGATTCCTTACGAAACTATTCAGTATGAATGTGAGGAATTTATAGATGGCCTTCATACAGCCGAGAAGACAGGGGCTCCTGTGGAGCAGTCTTTTAAAACTCTGGTGGTCCAGGGAAAAAGCAAAGAATACTATGTTTTGGTGATTCCCATAGCAGAAGAGATCGACCTGAAAAAGGCAGCCAGAGTGCTGAATGAAAAATCTATAGAGATGATTCATGTAAAAGATATTACAAAGGTAACCGGTTATGTAAGAGGAGGCTGCAGCCCTCTGGGTATGAAAAAACAATATCCCACAGTTATCCACCGCTCTGCTCTGGAATATAATGAAATCTATGTAAGCGGAGGGCGGATAGGAACTACTTTAAAGTTAAAGCCGGAAGATCTGGCAAAAACCGTAAAAGCGGGCTTTGAGGATATTATTGTCTGCGGAACTCAGGTTTCGAAGGGTCAGACCTGAAAAGATTCCTTCAGGATATCAGCCAGGAGCTGATGTCCAAGAGGGGTAAGGTGGATGCCGTCAGTGGTAACTGCATCATATCCCAGTTCTTCGATTTTCCGGTTCAAAGGTTCCTGAGTAGGAATAAAATAGGCACCATAGTTTTTGGCCAGCTTATGGATGTTTTTTGACATCTTTTTCTGCCAGGGAATCCAGTCCTGGTATTTTTCATCCTTTGGAAAAACAAAAGGCTCCAGGGTGATAACTTTAGCGTCTGTTTCCCGGGAAAGGTCAAAAAGCATTTCATGGTAGGAGCGGATGCTGTCTTCAAGAAGATACAGCTTATCCTGCCAGGAAGACTGGGAGCGGGCGATCATGCCGATATCATTAACCCCTACTAAAATACTTACATAATCAGGGTGGAGAGAAATACAATCATGATGAAGAGACCGGGCTACCCGTTCAGTAATATAGCCGTCCACACCCCGGTTTACAATATTCCACTTTCTTTCCGGATCCTTTATGGATTCAGCAAGTATATTCACATATCCATAGCCCAGCTGATTAGGAGAGCTTTTTCTTCCTGCATCTGTAATACTGTCACCTAAAAATATAATGATTCCCATAACATACTCCTCTTTATCCTCATAGGAATAGTATACTCTTATTCCTTATTCTAACTGAAAATCCATCGTATTGCAAACGCTAATTTTCAGAGGGGACACTCAGAGGCCGGGAATGGGGCGAATTATAGCGGAAATCTTCTTTTGCGAAACTGATGATATCGTTGTCTTTCAGAAGGCATTTTTCCTCGGGAGCCAAAGGAATGCCATTTATCAGGGTTCCGTTTTTAGAATTCAGATCTACAGCATAACAATGTTCCCCCTCCCGCAGGATTCGGGCATGTATCCGGCTGACAGTAGGCACGTCAAGATAAATATCCGCAGAAGCGGCCCATTTTCCGATAAGAACCTGTTCCTTATCCAGAGAAAAGATTTTTCCGGCATTTTTTCCCAGTCCGGTAAGAACAGGAAGGGAAGTTTCCGGTTCTTTTAAGAGGACGGTAAGGGCTTCTGAAATCACTTTTTCTTCTCTTTCGTCTTTTGGGGGCCTTGAAGGAAAAGGAGTGGGAACATGAGGGCTGAAAGAAAGCTCTCCGGGATCAGCAGAACAGGTATTTTTTTCGGGGGCTGAAGGAGAAGACTTCTTTTTCTTTCTGGCCAGAAAAAAATATACAAGGATTCCAAGACCTGAAAGAAAAAGAAGGAGGATCAGAAAGAAGGCAAGATGGAAAAGAGAAAAAAGTCGAAAATGCCAAAATAGAAAGACAAGGGCACATAACAGAAAGATTCCTGCGATTCCGCCCCAAATCCCATAAGAAACAGGATGCTCTTCTTCTTCACTGTAGAATTCATCTAATATTTTTTGCCGTTCTTTTTCCCGGGCTTCTTTTTCAGGATCTTCCATATGAGAAAAATCTGAGTCTTCCTCGGATAAAGCGGTATCCTCAGGATTTTTCCGGGGATTTGCTTCCCACAGAAGTTCTTTTACAACTGCGGGGCGTATATTTTCTTCTACGGCTTCTTTATAAACTCCATACCCCAGGGCAACCGCCCCTTTGTCTTTATGATCGATCCTGGGAAGAAAATACTCGGTCAATGCCTGAAAGTCTTTCCCCTTTTCCCTGATTCGATAAGGAAACCAGACAAAACGGTAATTTCCTGACTGGGTTTCCCGATAGAGATAAGAAGGATCCAAAAGGAGAAAATCTGTATCTAAAAGATATTCGCCCAGAATTTCCCAGAGGTTCAGCCAGCTTTGCAGGACCTCTTCCAGATCTTCCCGGGCAAGTTTTTCTTTTTCAAATAGATTTTTCAGTGACTGACAGCCTGTGATATCGTAGCAGAAAGATTCTTCGCCGTTAAGCCGCTGGATCTTGCAGGAGAGAAGGCCGGGAATGGCATTTTCCAGGAAGATGGCTTTTTGATAATGCGGTCCTGCCATTTGGGAATCTTCGCTGAGGATCAGGTAGCTGAATCCCCGGTTTCTTTTGTAACTCACTTCCATTAAACATCACACTCCTTATCCGGAATCCTTTGCTGCCTGTATCAGATTCCGTGCTTTCTCAACTTTTTCGATGAAAAGCACGGGACGTATCACTTTGCTTTTTAAGGTTTTACTCTGCTGCCATCTGAGATTCCAGAAAGGAATCCGGACCGTATGAGAGAAGCTGGCGGTAATTTCTCTTTTACTTCCGGAAACTGAAAAGTAGTCTCCCCGTCCCTGAAGTCTGCCTGCAGCTTCCCGAACCCCGTCGCCTGACCTGTCCACTGCACAGGAACTGCCATATACTGCAGCTTCAGCCAGAGAGGCAGTATCCCGTATCCGGGTATAAGTCCCAAGGAGCAAGAGGAGCGCCGCAAAGATCACCAGCAGCCAGACGCCGGCAAGCAGAGCCAATTCTACCGTGTAACTTCCCTTATATTTTTTTATATTTATCCTTTCATCCAAAAATATCCACCTGCCAATGCTGTGAATAAAAAGGGGATAAAAGGGATTTCCAGACCTTTCTTTCTGCCAAAAAGCAGAAGGGCCAGGACTGCGGCAAGGAATACCCCAAGAAGCCCAGCAAAAAAGATACCGATACATTCCCAGAATCCCAGAGACAGGCCAATAAACAGCAAAACCAACCCATCCCCGTATCCAACAGCTTCCCTGGTGATTCTGGCCAGAATAAGGAGAAAGATGCCTGGAAGCAGGCCGGCAAATAGCCGGAAGATTAAAACCGGAAGATCATCTTTCGGTGAGAACAGTTTCCAAATACTTACTGCTGCGGCCAGAATTCCATATATTTTTAATTTCCACAGGGAAACCTCTTTTTCCCGTATATCCTGGATACTGCAAAAGGCAAGCATGACTGCATTTACCATCCATTCTAAACCCATAAAATTCCTCCCTTCTAATGCTGCGCAGCGCATCTGCTGCAGGCCCTCAGTCCTTCTATGTCAGACTTTCTTACGGCTGTTACGGTTCTGGTCAGTCCCGGACAGTTTCTGGTACTGTGGCAGCAGCTGCCGGTTTTTGTGATATAGACAAAGCTTTCTAAAGTACCATTTTTCATACATTTTTCGCAGGGATAATAATGTTCCCCATATTGATTTGTCTGGTTGTCAACACCTGATTTGGATACTCTGGTTATCGACAGAGACAGATGGGTACAGTCTCTGGAAGTGTGATAGACACTTTCCCATTCGGCAAGATAGACCATATCCCCTGAAGGTGGACTGGACTGAAGACTGCCGCTATAGCCTGTCCAGGTCCGGGCCTGCCCCAGCAGCTGGAGCCTGGCAGGAAATATCCGGAAGAGACCGCCGGGTCCCGTATAGAGAAAAGATGCCTTTAAAGTGACAATATCATCCTGAACGCCAGAACCAATAAGGACAAATCCGTTGATCCCACCCTGGATCCCTGTAAGATTTTCATGTTCCAATGCAGCCCGTACTTTTCCTGTTCCATAGGCGATACATACTGCATCGGTTACAACTCCAACCGGCGAACTGCTGTCTTCTTCCTGACAATAAGCATACATACCCAGTTCCTTTGCACCTTCGCACAGGGAAGTCTGCACCAGAGCACAGATCCGATATAAATCTAAAATACATATAAAAGCAGTGATCAGCAGAAAAAAGAGAGGCAGAATAAAGGCGCTTTCTACTGTCAGACTTCCTTTATGCCGAAGAGAGCTGCCCTCCTTCCTTTTATTTTGCTGTGCTTTCAACAGAAATTCCATGTTCTGCCTCCCCATTTTACATTTCATAAGTGTAAAACCGTTCTCCCTGCCATTGCTGTTCTTCAGGACCGGAAATCAAAAAGTTTATAGAAAGAGCATCCAGACAGGCATCAAAAGCAAAGTTTTCCCTTCCCTGTATCGACCGGATATTCTGTTCAATCATATCCATACAGCGCAGAGTAAGAGTATCCGCTGATGAGAAAGACAGAAGAAGAAAAAGATATTCCCGATAATCCAGGCCCGAGGAACCGGAAGAAGCATCCTCTGTACTCAGATGATTAAGATGTGTTTTCCAGGAGGTGCTGTCCTTTACCAATGGAACCGTTCCTCCCGACAGCAGTGTTTTTACATCACAGATACTTTCTATATATGCCCATCCGGCAGCCAATACGCCCTGGACCAGGGTCATGCCTTCCGGGATCAGAAGCAGTAAGGAGAGGGCAGAAGCACAGGCCTGGAGTTCCGCCCGTTTTTGCCCGTCCGTATACAGAAAGGCAATATTGGAAGCTTCCCGGAGAAGCAGAAGCCGGTTAACCACATACCGGAGGTTTTCCTGGTCACTGTCCTTTCCGCCCAGGACATATTCCGCCTGATAGGCCAGACTGCCGCTGTGCTTCTCATGAGTATAATAACTGAGGGTATCCAGGATATATTCCTGTATCAACAGCTTATCTGTTGCAGAAGGTTTTTCTGCTGAAAGAGCCAGTTCACCCATTCCCAGGGTGGCTTCTCTTTTAGAAAGAAGAGACTGCCGGTCCAGGGATTTCTCTGACAAACTGTCTCCCTCCGGCAGCACCAGTCCTAGAAAACCGTGACTGCGGATATTTTCTATGATTTCCAGTGGATTATTGGTCTCTGATATTTCTTCCATGGGAGTTTCCTGATCCATGGGAACTTCCTTTAAACCGCCTTCCTGGATTTTTTCCTGTTCCTCCATGACCGCTTTGTTTTGATTTATCTGTTTTTTTATGAACTCAATTCCTTTGCTTCCAAGATTATCCTTCATATAGCGGATGATCTGTGCCTGTACAGCTGCCCCATTGTTGTCAGTAGCCAGCCGGAAGCCATTTATGCCGCAGGCTTCCAGATGGCAGGAAGAAAGTCCGGAGGAAAGGACTGGCTGGGCAAATGCTTCCGTCTGCGTAAGAAGCTGAGAAAGATTCAGAGCATTTTCCCCATAACCGCCGTCCAGAAAAAAGAGGTGGTAATCTTTCAAAAGATCCCGGTCATATTGTGCAAAGAGGGAATACATGGCAGTATCCATGGCGTTTACAGCCTGAACCCTGCCGCCGGAGACCCTGGAAGAACGGATACATGCCCCCAGGAGAGAAAGAAGTACCAGAAGCAGCAGACACATAGTGCAGGTCATACTTCCTTTGATTTTCATAGTCTTGCTCCATCTGCAGCCCAGTGTGCTGACACAGTACACTGGGAGACTGCTGAAAATTTAAATACTGTTGCTTTGACTGGTGATCTTTGAAAGGATATTTTCTACCAGACTGGTAAGCTGTTCTTTGAAGATGATGACAAGTCCGATGAGGACCACCAATATTAATATAATTTCCACAACGCCGACAGCGTCTTCTTCTGTCCATAAATCTTTCAGGAGATTCATAACATCTCCACCTCCTCTCATTGTGAGCTGTTTCGGGATTTAAAAGAAATTTATAAATGCGGGAACCATAAGTATGATGAACACAACCAAGAGCTGGAGAATCATTGGCAGCAGCAGTTTGGTAGCAGCTTCTTCTCCCTGAATCCTGGCTCTTCGAAGCCGTTCTTCTCCGGCAGATACAGCTTCTCTTTCCAAAAGCTCTAAAATACTCTGGTTCCCTTTTTTTAAATTCTGCACCAACAGAACAGACAAAATCTTGTACTCTGCAAGACCGCAGCGTCTGCCCAGTCTTTCATAAGCATCTTTTTCATAAACGCCTCTTTCCATTTCAAGACAGGTTTTCACCAATTCTTCATAGGCATACCGGGTTCCGATAAGAGCGGATTCCTTTCTTTTCAGATAGTCAGTAGCCAGTTTTTCCATAGATTTCCGGATACTGAGACCAGCTTTGAGAAAAAGGATCAGCTTCTGGATGATATCCGGATAATCCTTTTCCATTTGCCGGAAGCGCAGGGCCTGAGCCTGCTTTTCTTTTTCTTTTGCCAGGGGAAAGACTCCCAGGCCGAGAAGCAGGGATAAAAGACAGATGATCCAGCTGTCCCGGTCCCGGACTAATTGGTAGTTTATTTCGGTTCCTTCTACCACAGATGGAAGAAGCAGTTCTCTTTCTGTTTCGTCACTGATATTTTCTGCCTCCTGCTGAATATTTTTCTCTAATAACTGTACTTCTGAGAGAGATGGAGGAAACACTGTCGGATGTTTTTCCCATACCAGCTGGTTTTCTCCTATAGAAAGAGTACACCGGAGAGTTACCTGACAGCCTTCTTTGGGAATCTCTTCTCCAAGCTTCCCGTCCCAGCTGAGCATGTCCGGGGCATCGGTACTCCAGAAAAACTCTGCGGGATTTTCTGCCAGAGAAGAAGGAAGATCCAGATCTTTTTTCAGACAGTTTTTATCAGAAATATTTTTCTGGTACCATCTGGAAAGAAAAGATTCGGCCTCTTTGAGATAGGCTTCAATCTGGGAGAGAGAATACTGCTGCTCATCCACGGTGATCTGGATTTCTTCCGTTCCATTTTCTGTAGATATGCGGAGAGTTTCCTCATAGGCTCCCTGACCGAAAGCTTTTCTGGGCAGAGCCTGAGTAGCGGAGGAAGCATTTTCCTGCAGGAACATTCCGACACCAAGAAGATTTCCGCAGAGAATAATAGCCAGAGACAGGAAGAGTTCTTTCTTTTGATTTTTCGGCAGTTTAAATTTCAATTTCCACCAGCCTTTCTCCCCACTGGTAAGCAAAGAGATAGATACCAAGACACAGGGTCATAATACAGATACCCACAGGATTTCCATAGAGTACAGATAAAAAAGAAGGAGAGGAGATCTGCAAATATAAGATGATCCCTAAAGGAAGAAGGCTCATGATCCGCTGTTCCAGCCGTCTGGAGGCCAGCATTGCCTGGATTTCCTTTTTAACATCCATCTGTCCTTCCATAGAGGTGATACATTCCTGAAGGATCTTGCGCATATTGCCGCCCATTTTTTTAGACTGTATGAGAATCTGGGAAAAATTCTGAATATCCTCAATACCGGTGCGGCTGCTCAGACTGTTCAAAAGCTTTTCAACAGAGACTCCATGTTCCAGCTGGATTTCCATATAGCGAAACTCCACGACCATTTCCCCTTTCCTGCCATAGATACGTTCCAGATCTTTCCTGGTTTCCTTAATGGCGTTTTCCAGTGAATAACCGGCGGAAATGCTTACCTGAAGCGCAGACAGAGCATCCCGGAACTGAAGCCAGAGCCTGTTTTTACGGCATTTTAACTCCTGTTTTTTTCTCTGATAAACGTAGTAGGCTCCCAGAGGGCAAAGAAAGAGAAACGCCAGGGCTTTCTGATAGAAGAGACGATTGATCACAAGACAGAGCAGGCAGGCTTCTCCGGTAAAACGGGTCCAATGCAGCCAGGTTATTTTCTGATAAGAAAAAAAGGGGGCTTTTACAGAAACCTGGATTTTCTTTGAGGGGATCATGGAACGAAAGTTAAAATTCTTCATAATTTATGCCAGCCTTTCTGAATTTTTCTCTGTGGATCATTTCTCCGGCTCTTTCCAGGGTGCTTTGCCGGATGAAAAGAGGACGCAGCTTAACCTCTTCGCCATCCATCCCTTGGATCTCGGAAATCTCCAGGACTTTGCGGCTTTTGTCCCGCAGCCTGCCCAGATGTATAAAAAGATCAAAACCGGAGGCAATCTGTCTGCGGATCACGGGGATCGGAAGCTGTATTCCCATGAGGACCATGGTTTCCAGTCTGCTGACCATATCCTGACAGGTATTGGCATGGATCGTGGACAGACTCCCGTCGTTCCCTACATTGACAGCCTGGAGGAGCTGGGCAGCTTCTCCGGAGCGGACTTCTCCTACGATGATTCTGCTGGGGCGCATACGAAGACAGGTTTTGAGAAGATCTCCGATGGTTATTTCCTGGGACTTTTCTATATTTGCCTGCCTGCATTCCAGCCGCACCAGATTAGGGATTCCCTGAAGCTGCAGTTCCGCGTTGTCTTCAATGGTGATCACCCGCTGATCCCTGGGGATATATTGAGACAGTGCATTTAAGAAAGTTGTTTTCCCGGAACCGGTTCCTCCGCCGATAAGAATCGTATATCCGGCTTCTACCGCCTTTTTCAGAAAATCCGCCGCTTCAGGAGTAAGGCTGTCCAGTTCCAGAAGTTTTTCCATGGTAATAGGATCCTTGGGAAACTTCCGGATGGTGAGCACCGGTCCGTCAAGGGCTATGGGAGGGATCACAGCATTGACCCGTTCGCCTCCCGGCAGACGGGCATCTACAACAGGTTGAAGGGTATTGATTACCCGGTTGCAGCGGGAAGCGATCTGACCGATGACATCCTCAAGCTTTTCCGGAGAAGAAAAACGTTTCTTCCACGGGATAAGCTTTCCATCCTGCTCAATGAATATCTGATCCCAGCGGTTTACCATGATTTCAGTAATGTTGTCATTTTCCAGAAGCTCTTCCAGAACGTCCATCTTCCGCAGGGAACGGAATAATTCCATGCGAAGTTCTTCCAGACGGACAATAGGCAGATAGGTGCATTTACTTTCCTTTAAAAGAAGACGGTCAATGATCTCCAGAACTTCATCATCGGAGATTTCCCAGGTGTTTTCCAGCGCTTTGGTTAGTTCTGTGCGCAGCTTATTCAGCAGAACTTCGGTGCTATCCATGGAAAGCAGTCACCTCCAAAATTTTTCTTATATCTGCGCCCCATTTTCCCCACAACAGATTTTTAGGAAAATCCTGGCCCTTTTCTGCACAGGGGGCAAAGGGAAGATGAAGCTCCTGGATCTTTGACTCTAATGTGTCTGAGAGGGAAAAAGCGATTTTATTGAACTGCTCTATTTTCTGCCTGGATATCCAGTCGTCCAAAACAGGCATATAAATCTGCGTACACAGATCCAATACAGAAAACAGCTGATCTACACCGTTTCCTACATCCAGTACCAGCAGCTGATAGGAGCTTTCTTTTTCCAGATGTGCAAAGAGGGCAGTCCATTCCCTGTAGCTGATATTCCGGAGATCCTCAAAAGAAGAGACAGGAGAAAGATAGTCCAGATTTCCCCAGGAATGGACCAAGTCTGTCAACGGAGGAAAGGCTTTGCCCTGGCGAAAATGATAAAAGAGATCACTCAGGTTTTGGGAAGTATCTTCTTCGGAAAAAATCTGCCGGCCGGAATAATCTTCCATATTCAGGTAAAGAGCATTCCGGCTTTCTCCCCATATCTGACCTGCGGTAAGAGCAAAAAGTGTCTTGCCGCATCTGCCCAGGGGAGAATAGATTCCCATCAACTGGATTTTCTTTTCATATCCGAAGCTGGCATCTGTAAATGCAGATTCCTGACAATAGACCATGACTTCCCGAATGAGACTTTCCGCAGACTGATACTTATAAATACACTTCTGGTCCCCACATTCCAGTTCTCTGTCCGAGGACAGAACGATCATATGGGGAATCTGAAGCGCCTGTACCTGACTGTTTAAATTTTCTTCTGCGATGAGAAGAAATTCAGGATGGTTTATTCCGGCATACTGGCAGAATTTTTCAGGATCTGTAAAGGCTTCTGCACGAAAAGGCAGCTTTTTTCGGTTGTTCAGATATTCTGCGAGAGTTCCGGCATATCCCGCTTCAGAATCGCAGACGGCGATGGTGTTTTTTTTCAATAGCAGACTCCTCCTGTCAATAAAATGATTGCAACAAAAATAGAAACTGTGAAATGGAAATTTTCCGGTCCCAGTCCTTTTCTCCGGTACGGTTTCCAGCTTCTGTTCTCCCTGCTGCTATAAAAATAGCTGATGAAATAAGAAATGCGTTCCTTGAGATTCCCGCAGGAAATAAGAAATGCAAGAGAAAGAATTGCCCCTGTAAAGAAGGTAAGCAGAAGTAAGCTGAGAACTTTCGGATAGCCCAGGATACCTCCCAGAACAGAGAGAAGCTTTATGTCTCCGCCGCCGATCATACGAAAGTAGAACAGGGGAAGGAGACAGAACAGGGGGAAGGAGACCCCGGAGAAAAAACGCAGGATTCCGGCAAAACCGGAATAAAAGATATCCAGGAGCAGGCCAAAACCAAAGCCCAGGCAGATTAGCCGGTTGTCCACTCTTTCCTGTAGAAGATCCATAAGAAGCCCACCGCCGGCAATGGTAAAAAGCAGTATTTCCCGGACGGGCACATGATCACCTCTTTTCTATATATGAAAAAATGAAAGGAAAATCTGGACCGATGGGTCCATAGAATGAAAAGATACTTGAGACTCTCCCATATGGGGAAAAGACCTTCTGTTGATGTAAGACAGATTATACCTGTGAAAAAAGGATATGTAAAGGAAAATACTGCACAAAAAGAGAGTTTGGAAATAGTATCCAAAAACTTACAGCTGTAAAGTAAAAAAATTCTGGCAATATATAAAAAATAAGAGGAATAAATTGTTTGTTAGATGAAAAACAAAATTCTGCCTGGCTTACAAAGGACATTTGATAAGTTTGTTTTTAGAGAAATCAACGAAACTTTCATGACAATAGTAGCTGTATCTTGCATATGCAAGGTAAAAGTTTTATAATACATTTAAATTAGAAAAATTAGGAAGATTACAGATAAATTGAAAGATTTTAAACGAGCCATTGCCTTTTGGAAACAGGCACCTGTGAATCATACGATCATTCTATTGAATATTCTGGTATTTATCCTGGTGGAGCTCACTGGTTCCTGGGAAGATACCAGCCATATGCTCAGATGGGGAGCAGCAGGAACTCTGAATATAGCGGGAAACCATGAATATTATCGTTTGCTTACTGCTATGTTTCTTCATTTTGGCATTCAGCATCTGGGGAATAATATGCTCGTACTTCTTTTTGTGGGAGACTGCCTGGAGAGAAATCTGGGCAGAGTAAGATATGGAATCCTGTATCTTCTAGGGGGGATCGGAGCAAATCTGCTATCCCTCTTTTATGAGATTTATTCCAATGAATATGTGGTGTCCGCCGGGGCCTCCGGAGGAGTATTCGCCGTGATCGGCGGATTGTTTTATATTGTGCTCAGAAATAAAGGTCATATCGAAAATTTTACTTCCCGTCAGCTTCTTATATTGGCCTTTCTTTCGCTGTATCATGGAGTGACAAGCACTGGAATTAACAACATGGCACATTTTGGAGGCCTGGCGTTAGGGTTCCTTTTGGGGATTCTTCTTTATCATAAGAAAAAACCTGTTGAGACGATCAGGTAATGGGCAGTATTACGGTGAAAGAAGTTTCTTCTCCCGCAGCGGAACGAAAGAAAATATGGCCGTTATGAGCGGATACGATTCTTTTGCAAATAGCCAGTCCAAGTCCGGTTCCTCCCTGCTTGTGGGTGACAAATGGCTCAAAAATATCCTTCTGATAACCGACAGGTATGCCTGTTCCGGTATCCTTTACACACAGATAGACATTTTCTCCATCACAGCTTAGAGAACATCGGATCAGCCCCTGACTTCCAATCGCCTCCCTGGCATTGGTAAGAAGGTTCAGGAGAACCTGACGGATCTTGGTAGGGTCTGCGCTGATCAGAGGAATTGCAGTTTCTTTTTGATAGAGTACAGAGATTCCCAGATCCTGACAAAGGGGAGTTACCGATTCTACCGTTTCCCGAAAAATATGATCCAGATTTATTTCCTGTAAATGCAGTTTGGCAGAATTATTAAAAGAAGAAAATTCTTCCAGAAGAGCTTTTAGAAAATTCATATTTTCCATGACTTTTTCCCAGCAGTCATCCTTTACAATTTCCGGATGATGACTTTCAAAAAGCTGGAGAAAGCTGTTGATAAGAGTTACAGGGTTGCGGATTTCGTGAGAAATCTGTGACAGCAGAAACTGCTGTTTGGTTTGTAATTCCTGATAAAGGGTCTTATAGTCAGAATTGTTGTCTCCCGTCATGGGAAAAACAGAAGATCCTGTTTGCGATTCCATAATATTCCTCCCAAATTTTTTTTCGTAGATAGTTTAGCACTGAAATTTTTAAATAGCAATTAAATTTGTCATACAAAAATTTGCAAATTTCGACAAAAGTGTCACATATGCCGAATTAAATTCGGATATATAATATAGGAAAGGAGAAAACAAAAAATGAAAGACTGCTTATTTTGTAAAATTGCGAATGGGGAGATCCCATCAGCCACCCTCTATGAGGACGAGAAATTCCGGGTGATCCTGGATCTCGGGCCGGCAACCAAGGGTCACGCGCTGATCCTTCCGAAAGCACATTATGAAAATCTCTATGAACTGCCGGATACATTGGCAGGAGATGCTATGGTGCTTGCGAAAAAGGTTATTACGGAGATGAAAGATATTTTAAACTGTGACGGATACAATGTGGTCCAGAACAACGGCAAGGCTGCCGGGCAGACAGTCTTCCATTTCCATATGCATCTGATACCGAGAAGGGACGGAGACGAAGCCGGTATTTCCTGGACACCAGGCACACTGACACCGGAGGACCAGGAGGAGATCCTGTCAAAATTTTCTTTAAAATAACAGAAGTGGATACAAAAGATGAACGAAAAAAGATTTCGGGAAATCTATGAGCAATACTATCGTTTGGTAAAAAGTGTTGCGTTCAGCGTATTGAAAGATTATGACTTTGCAGAAGACGTATCCCAGGAAGTATTTCTTTTATTCTCGCAGAAGGTCGAAACTTTAAAAGAAGAATATTATAATCAGTGGTTTCTTGTGAATACAAAAAGAAAAGCTATTGACTTTTGCAGGAAAGCTTACCAGGTACATGAAGTTGCAGCATCCATGTGTTCCGATGAAGAGGGAGGACATCTGGATAACGCAGCGGAATGGCTTGGTGATGTAAAACAAAATTTCTTTGAAGATGAGATTGCACATAAGATTACGTTAAG
>DXFG01000266.1 GCA_019114545.1 Candidatus Blautia pullistercoris
ACTGCACAATTATTAAAGAACAGGCAAGATGTTATTGAAGCGCTACAGATGGTGTATAATTCTTTTATCAGTGAAAAAATAGATGATTATAACAGTAGCGTATATTATGAAAATCCTTCATATTTGTATGAATGCTTTGTAGAAAATAAAATGCTATAGAGCAGGCATCACAGAAAAATCTGCCAGAAAGCACTGGGGAATCGAGGACCGGGAAATCAGATGGATAATTCCGGAATATATGAAGAAGGTTATAAAAATTTTGATCTATTATAAAAATCTTGTAGATAGGATTAAGCAAATATTTGGATATAATATAAAATTTCTCCCGTCAGGCTCACAGTTTTCGCTGCGTTCCCGGCGGGAGCTTTTTGTTATTCTTCAGAGGAAGTAGTGATAGTTTTGTCTTCCCTGTGGAAGAGCTTGTTGCTAAAAAACAGGATCAGTCCTACGGCCACGATTCCAATGGAGATAAATTGAGAGGTAGACAGGCTTCCAACTGTTCCTCGGTCATCTGCCCGCAAAAACTCAATGAGGAACCGTCCGATACCATAAAGGATCAGATAAAGAGCTCCGGTTCTGCCTTTTGGCCGTGTCTTTCTGCTGTAGAGGAGAAGAATGGCCATGATCAGAAAATCCCCTGCCGAAGAGAAAAGCTGAGTGGGCAGCAGCTTTACCCCTGAGGGAGCCATGCTGTGTTCCGGAAAGACCACACCCAGGAAGGAATCTGTTTCCCTGCCATAACAGCAGCCTGCCAGAAAGCAGCCGATCCGTCCGAATCCCTGAGCAACGGCGATGGAGGGAGCAAGTAGATCAAAGTACTCCAGGAATACCAGTTTTTTCTGCCGGCAGTAAATAACTGCGGAGAGAACACCTACAATGATTCCTCCATAGACCACAAAGCCCTCGCCACCCATAACGGACATAGGATCTTCTATAAACTGATCAAACTCTACAATTACATAAAGCAGTTTTGCTCCGATAAAGCCGGAGAGCACGCCGATAATGGCGATGGTCAGAACTGCGTCATCACTCATTCCACGCTTCTTTGCACGGTACATTCCCATAGCAATGCATACCAGAATTCCCACAGCGATCATCAGCCCATAACTGTATATGGTAAATGGTCCTATGGAAAATAATTCCATTCTCATATCTTTTCAGCTCACTTTCCTGTATAAAATTTCGTCTCCTCATTATAGCATTTAATCCCAGAAGGAACAAGAAAGATTTGCCGGAGGAATTCTGAAGATTTTCTAAACAGGAGCGAGGCCGTAATAAATTTAAGACATGCACCCAACATATATAGCATAATTAATGTCCTGCTTTGTATAGTAGGCGATAGCTACTTGGCTGTCAACAGATATAGGGTCTGAAATCGGATCACAAACAGATAAATTAAAAGTAATAGTTTCACCGATATTATCTCCCTCTGTAACTGATATACTGAGTTCTGTGTCTGAAACAGCGTTTACTTTACCTATTGCTACGGGACTATATGGCTCTTTTTCATCTCCATCTGAAGTTAGTTTTGTTGCAATATTCACCCCGTTTTCAACGTAGTATTCGATAGTTACTTGGATTCCCGGGCTGATAAGATTATCTGTGGCAGGATTGAACTCTGAGATATTGGTTTGAACTTGCTCAGCATTCGATATATCAAATGCTACCTTACGATCTTCTCCTTCTCCAGGATAAAGTCTGCTGCCAGTGTTTTTTAAGTCTGCATACATTGTATTTTCATCAACGGAAAGGACATAACCTATGGTAGTCTGGATATCCGGGGTAGTCTCTGCTTCATCAGCATTTATGGAGGAATCAGCGTATGAGGAATCTTCCACGTCAGATGAAGGCGTAGTTTCGCCTTCCGATGCTGCATTGTCCGATTCAGTAGTGCCCGCATTTGGCGCAGAAACTTCTATATTGGAAGATGGATTGAAAAATGAACAGCCAGAAGTAAATGGCAGAGCAAAACAAGTTATGATACCTAAGAAAACATATTTTTTCACAAAATTACCTCCTTGCCTTTTGTTTATAGAATAACAAATCGTAAGAATAATTCAACCCTTAAGCAGGCCAAAGGATTTAAACTTTTTATAAAATATAGGCAAAGAAACGCAGTGGTCAGTGCGGGTATCCTCTAAAGAAAGATCTTACGGAACAGGAAGCGTACCAGGGGCCCGCAGTAAAATACCTGCCAGATAAGAGCCATAGGGAAGTTGCAGGCGACGGTCTGGAGCCATACAGGAAGGAAATGGATCCCGGGATGTTTGAAGATAAAAGTGGCCCAGAGGCTCATGATCGGACACATAAAGGCAACGGTTACACAGGCCCTTGCGGTAGTGACCAGCAGGGGATTATCCTTTCCCGGAACCGCCATTTTAAAAGCGATTTTAGGAGCCAGACGGTCAATGAAGAAAAATCCCATGACAAAGCAGATGGGAAACATAAAACGCATTTCTGACAAAGCATTGGGCAGGGCACTGTAAGTCAGCCCTCCGTCTCTCAGCCCTGCATTATAAAGCTCCATGGCGATGACCATGAAAAAGGTCATCAGCACTCCATAAGTCAAATCCTGTAGTTTGCTACAGGATTTGACTCCTGCGGCAGTCGCCAAATGGTCCTGCTGGGGCACGCCCGCTTGGCTCGTTGCCCGCAGAAATTCCTGAAATTTTGTTTTCGGCATAATTTAAGTCCTCCTTTGTTTTTTAGACAAACAAAAACGCAGTCTATACACATAGACTACGCCTGAAAGACTTATTTCTATTGTTTATGTAAGACATACGTATTGTCAGCTTTTTGCGGAACATATTATAGCAGGAAATATTTTGAACTTCAAGAGAAAATCAGACTTTTTTTCTATGGCCGCCAATGGTAGAATAGGAAAAGAATCTTATGTGATAGGAAGCCGAGGGCAGAAATTATGAAAATTTTACATACAGCGGACTGGCATTTGGGAAAGCTTCTGGAAGGAAGGAGCCGTCTGGAAGAACAGAAAATTGTTATGGAGCAGCTGGTGGCTATGGCCGAAGAAGGGCAGGCGGATATGGTCTGTGTGGCCGGAGATATTTTTGACAACGGCCATCCTTCTGCGGGAGCGGAAGCTCTTCTCTACCAGACTTTGAAGGATCTGAGCAATGGAGGGGAAAGACTGGTGGTCCTGATTGCAGGGAATCATGATCAGCCATCAAGGCTGGAGGCGGTGATCCCTTTGGTAAGAGAACACGGGATCCTGATCTATGGAACGCCCCGCTCAAAGATTGAATCGGGACAGTATGGAAAGTTTCAGATAGAGTCCCTGGATGAGGGAGTCTTTTCTTTTGAAAAAGGGGGAGAGCAGGCAGTAGTTGCCTGCGTGCCCTATGCCAGTGAAAGGACCCTGAACGAGGTACTCTACCGGGACCAGGAAGAAGACCAGGAAAGAGCAGTTACCTATGCCCAGAAAATGCAGGAGCTTTTTGCCAAAAGAGCCCGGTGGTTTTCAAAAGACACTATAAATATCCTGATGGCTCATGTTTTTACTCTTGGCTGTATCAAGGACGGATCAGAGCAGAGTCTGAGCCTGGGGAACAGTTATCTCCTTCCTATGGAGACTTTTCCGGAAGAGGCAGATTATGTGGCGCTTGGCCATGTGCATCGGCCACAGAAGGCTGTGGGAAGTCAGGGCAGGATCCGATACAGCGGATCTCCTCTCCCTTACCGGCTCCAGGAAACTACGGTGGCAAAGGAATGTCTTCTGGTGACTTTGCACCCGGGCCAGAAGCCGGAGACAGAAGATCTGTATTTTGACAATCCAAAGCCTATTGAAAAATGGGTATGCGGGGACTACCAGGCAGCTTTGGAAAAGTGTATGGAAAATCAGGACAGGCCCTGCTATGTTTATCTCCATATCCATACGGACAGCTTTATAAGAGAAGAACAGATCAAAGAACTGAAGAAATACAAAGAAGATATTCTGGAAGTGGTTCCTCTTTTTCCTTCCCGGGACAGGGAGGAAGAGAAGGGAAACTTTCTGGAAAAGAGTTTTCAGGAGCTTTTTACCGAATATTATGCGGAGAGAAAAGGCGTAGAACCGGAGGAGGAACTTTTGGAGACTCTCACAGAGATCATAGAAAAGGAGAGGGAATATGAGACCGATCTGGATAAAGATTAAAGGACTGAACAGCTTTCTGGAGCCTCAGGAAATTGACTTTCAGGAACTGACCGGGGAAGGGCTTTTCGGGATCTTCGGGCCGACGGGAAGCGGGAAAAGCAGTATCCTGGACGGGATCACCCTGGCTTTATACGGAACCACAGCCAGAAACAGCACGAATTTTATTCATGTGAGTACAGACAAAGCGCTGGTAGACTATATTTTTTCTGTAAAGACAAAGGAAATCCATACCTACCGGGTGACCAGAGGATTTAAGCGTTCAAAAGAAGGCAGCATCCGCAGCGACGGCGCCCGTTTTCTGGAAATCCTGGAAGACAGAGAAGAAGTGCTGGCGGATAAGGTGGGATCTGTAAATGAAAAATGCAGAGAAGTTATCGGCCTGTCAAAAGAAGATTTTTTCCGAACCGTAGTCCTTCCTCAGGGAAAATTTTCCGAGTTCCTCAAGCTGGACGGTATGGAACGGAATAAAATGCTGGAGAGATTGTTCCATCTGGAAAAATACGGGGAATCTCTGGTCCAGATCATCCGGGGGAAAGTCCAGCAGTGGCAGGGGAAGGAGAAGGAGCAGCTTGGGGCCCTTTCCAGATATGGAGAAATCACCCGGGAGAAAGTCCGGGAGCTGAAGGAGAAAGAAAAGACCTGCCAGGAACAGTTCCAGAAGGATGCCCTGAAGCTTCAGGAGTCCAGAAAAAAACTGGAAGAAGAGAAAGTCCGGTTTGAAGCCCAGAAAGAGTACGACAGTCTGGAAAAAGAAGCCCGGCTGCTGGAAGGACAGCAGGGAGAAATGCTTCTGGCAGAAGAACGGATCGGACAGGCACAGAAAGCAGAGCGGCTTTGGAAGGTCCTGCAGGATTTCCTTCAGGGACAGGAGAACCTGACAGAGCGGAGAGAAAAACTGGAGCAGCTTTTGGGGGAACAGAAAAAACTGGAGCAGGAAAAAGCAGTTCTGGAAGAACAGGTAAAAACGGCCCTGGAGAAAAAACAGAAAGATCTCCCTGCCCTGGAAATCCAAAGGATCCGGCTGGAAGAGGGAATCGCCCTTCTGGCAGGACTGAAAACCCTGGAAGCGGAATCACAGAATAAGAAAAAAGCCCTGGAAGACCGAAACCGCCAGTTACAGGAAGACCAGGCCAAGCTGGAAAAACTGGAGAACGATCTGAAGCTGTACGAAGAAGAAAGAGAAAAGGCTGCTTTTGCTCTGAATAAGGTTAAAGTAACAGTCCAGGAGCAGGAGACGATCGAGGAGGGGTACCGGCTCTGGCTGGAACTGGGAAGAAGAAAAGAGGAAGAGAAGAGAAAAAAAGAGGAACTGGGACAGCTTTTGGCCCGGCAGGAAAAAGAAAATGGAGATCAGCAGAAACTGGCTGAAGATAAGGCCCAGGCAGCGGCCCGGCTTTCAAAAGTCCAGGAAAAAAGAAAAGAGGACGAGGCTGCTCTGGCAGGGCTTGCTCATCTGGAAAGCTTTAAAGAGAGGCTTTCCCGTGTAGAAGAAGAACAGGTCAGGAAAAAGGCCCTGGAAGAGCAGAAAAAGGAACTGGCAGCCCAGGAAGAGAAACTTATGCAGGAGCTTCAGAGAGCCCAGGAAGTGAAGAACCTGGCTATGGAGGAAAAGGCCCGGGCAGATGAAGCCTACCGGAAGAATCTGGCTTACATACTGGCCAGAGATTTAAAGGAAGGCCAGCCCTGTCCGGTCTGCGGCAGCATA
>DXFG01000267.1 GCA_019114545.1 Candidatus Blautia pullistercoris
TCAAAAGTCAAGGGAAAAGTGGAATTGACGAAAGAAAATGTGTATGTTACTATAAGGTTGTTGATTAAGCCTGTATCTAAGGAGAAAGGACGTGCTTCAAAATGAAGATATTGATTAAAAACGGCCGAATGATAAATCCCTCGGATAAGACTGATGAAATCGGAGACCTTTATATTGAGGACGGCGTGATCAAGGAAAAAGGACCTTCCCTGAATCCTTCCGGTCAGCCGGACAAAGTGATAGATGCCCGGGGCTGCTATGTGATGCCGGGACTCATTGATCTTCACGTACATCTGCGTGATCCGGGACTTACCCATAAAGAAGATGTGGCCAGTGGTTCCAGAGCGGCTGCCAGAGGGGGATTTACTACCATCCTGGCTATGCCAAATACAAAACCAGTCATTGACAGCCCGGACCGGGTGCTGTACGTGACCAACAAGGCCCAGGAGCTGGCCCCTATCCATGTGCTGCAGATCGGAGCAGTGACCAGACAGCAGAAGGGAGAAGAACTGGCGGATATCGAAGGTATGATCCAGGCAGGGATCCCTGCCATCAGTGAGGACGGCAAGTCTGTGATGAACGTGAAGCTTTATAAAAAGGCTATGGAAATCGCAGCAGAGCATCATATTCCGGTTTTTGCCCACTGTGAGGATCAGAACCTGGTAAACGGAGGCTGTGTAAACGAGGACCAGCATTCCAGAGAACAGGGACTTCCGGGGATCAGCAATGCAGTGGAAGACGTGATCGCAGCCAGAGATATTGTCCTGGCTAAGGAGACCGGTGCCAGACTTCATCTGTGCCATTGTTCTACGGAAGACAGTGTGGAGATGATAAGGCTGGCTAAAGAAGAAGGGCTTCCCGTAACCGGAGAAGTATGCCCTCATCATTTTACTCTGACTTCCGATGACATGGTTCCGGGAGATACGAATTTCAAGATGAATCCGCCTCTGCGCACACCGAAAGACCGCCAGGCGCTGCTGGACGGACTGAGAAATGATATTATCGATGTGATCAGTACAGACCATGCTCCTCACAGCCGGGAAGAGAAACAGCAGTCTATGCAGAAAGCGCCTTTCGGTATTGTAGGACTGGAGACATCTGTAGCTTTGACGATTACAGAGCTGGTAGACAAGGGAATCCTGACACCCATGCAGATGGCTGAGAAAATGAGTTATAATCCGGCCAGGATCATCGGCTCCGACAGAGGAACTCTGGATATCGGTAAGCCGGCAGACGTAACAGTAATTGACCCGGAGAGGGAATATGTAATCGACTCTATGACATTTCTCTCAAAAGGAAAGAATACACCTTTCAACGGCTGGAAGGTAAAGGGAATGGTAAAAGCGACGATCTGTGACGGAAAAGTCGTGTACCAGAGCGAATAAAAGAGATATAAAACATCAGGGCAGACATAAAACAGACTTTCCGGGTCTGGTCTGCCCTGTTTGCTGAGAAAAAGAATACCTGGAGGAAGAAAAATGATCAATAAACTTACCGCAAAAATTCAGAAAACAAATGCGCCTATCGTCGTAGGACTGGATCCTATGCTGAACTATATTCCAAAGCATATTCAGGAAAAGTCTTTTAAGGAATATGGAGAGACCCTGGAAGGGGCAGCAGAGGCCATCTGGCAGTTTAATAAGGAGATCGTGGACAAGACTTACGACCTGATTCCTGCTGTAAAGCCTCAGATCGCCATGTACGAGCAGTTTGGCATTCCCGGACTTATGGCTTATAAGAAAACTGTAGATTACTGCAAGAGCAAAGATCTGGTGGTGATCGGAGATATTAAAAGAGGAGATATCGGCTCCACCTCTGCAGCCTATGCAGTAGGACATCTGGGAAAGGTACAGGTAGGAGAAAATAAGATCGCCGCTTTTGACGAAGATTTTGCCACAGTGAATCCTTATCTGGGATCTGACGGAGTCAAGCCTTTTATCGATGTGTGCAAGGAAGAAAAGAAAGGAATCTTTGTTCTGGTAAAGACCTCCAATCCTTCCAGCGGAGAGTTTCAGGACAGACTCATTGACGGAAGACCTCTCTATGAACTGGTAGGGGAAAAGGTTGCTCAGTGGGGAGAAGACTGTATGGGAGATTCTTACAGCTATGTAGGGGCTGTGGTAGGCGCTACCTATCCGGAAATGGGAAAAGTCCTGAGAAAGATCATGCCTAAGGCTTACATTCTGGTGCCGGGATATGGAGCCCAGGGAGGCCAGGGAAAGGATCTGGTACATTTCTTTAATGAAGACGGACTGGGCGCTATTGTCAATTCTTCCAGAGGTATCATTGCCGCCTATAAGCAGGAAAAATACGGAAAATTCGGGGAAGAGAATTTCGGCGACGCTTCCAGAGCAGCGGTGGAAGATATGATCGCTGACATTGACGGAGCCCTGAAAGCGGCAAAATAAGGAGGAGACCATGGCAAAGTTAAAAATGACCAGCAGGATCATCAGCCAGGAGATGATCAGCCCGGATATCTACAGCATGTGGCTGTCAGCAAAAGAAATTGCAGAGCAGGCGGCACCGGGACAGTTTATCTCTCTGTACTGTGAAGATTCCGGCAGGATCCTGCCAAGACCGATCAGTATCTGTGAGATTGATAAAGAGAAAGGAGCCCTGCGCGTTGTATACAGGATTGCAGGAGCAGGAACCACGGAATTTTCCAAAAAACAGCTAGGAGAGACCATGGATATCCTGGGACCTCTGGGAAACGGTTTTCCTATGGAAGAGACCAGGGGAAAAAGAGTATTTCTTATGGGAGGCGGCATTGGGATCCCTCCCATGCTGGAAACAGCGAAACAGTGCCAGGGAGAGGCGACGGCTATTGCCGGATACCGGGATAAAAATGTTTTCCTTCAGGAAGAGTTTGAAAAGGCGGGAAAATTTGTGATTGCTACAGAAGACGGCAGCCTGGGGACAAAAGGAAATGTGATGGACGCTATCCGGGAAAACCGCCTGGAAGCAGACCTGATCTTTGCCTGCGGGCCAGCTCCCATGCTGCGGGCCATTAAGGCCTATGCACAGGAACAGGAGATTCCCTGCTACATTTCCATGGAGGAGCGGATGGCCTGTGGCATCGGCGCCTGTCTGGCCTGTGTCTGCAAGTCAAAAGAGGTGGACGCCCATTCCCAGGTACACAATAAGCGGATCTGCAAGGACGGTCCTGTATTCTTAAGTACGGAGGTGGAGCTTTGATGAATATGAAAGTAAAAATCGGGGGAGTGGAATTAAAGAACCCGGTTATGACAGCCTCCGGAACCTTCGGTTCAGGAGCAGAGTACAGTGAATTTGTAGATTTAAACAAGCTGGGAGCAGTGGTCACCAAGGGCGTGGCAGATGTTCCCTGGACAGGGAATCCTACCCCTCGTATTGCAGAAGTCCACAGCGGGATGATGAACGCCATCGGCCTCCAGAATCCGGGAGTTGAGGTGTTCTGCAAAAGGGACATTCCCTATCTTCAGCAGTTTGATACAAAGGTAATCGTTAATGTCTGCGGACATGCCCCTGAAGAATATCTGGCAGTAGTGGAAAGACTGGCTCAGGAGCCGGTGGATATGCTGGAGATCAATATTTCCTGTCCGAATGTAAACGCCAATTTCCTGGCCTTCGGACAGGATCCCAAACATGTGGAGGAGCTGACGGCTCAAATCAAAAAGATCGCAAAGCAGCCGGTGATCATGAAACTGACCCCTAACGTGACAGACATCGCCGAGATTGCCAAAGCGGCAGAGGCAGGAGGAGCAGACGCAGTTTCTCTTATCAATACTCTTACGGGAATGAAAATTGACGTAAATAGAAGGACCTTTGCTCTGGCTAATAAGACCGGGGGAGTTTCCGGTCCCTGTATTAAGCCTATAGCAGTGCGTATGGTCTACCAGACTGCCCAGGCAGTAAAGATCCCGGTAATCGGCATGGGCGGTATCCAGAATGCAGAGGACGCTCTGGAATTTATCCTTGCAGGAGCTTCCGCAGTGGCAGTGGGAACAGCCAACTTCATAAATCCCTACGCCACACTGGAAATCATTGACGGAATCCGGGAATATATGGAGAAAAATCAGATTGAAGACATTTACCAGCTGATCGGGGCGGTAAAATAGCAAGAAGGTAAAAAGAAAACTCTACGTGAATGGATATACCTTATAGGTTAGCCATTTATGTAGAGTTTTTAAAAATGGAGGAGGGAACAATTATGTATGGAGATGGTTTATTTATAGGAATGCTGATTTTTGCTACGGTATTGGCAATCGTCGGACTGGTATTGGTATTTCTTCAGAAAAAGGGAAAGGTGAGGTCCTTTACTACCATAACAGCTTCAGGGCCAAATTATATAGGTGTAGGAAAAACACTTATTGTTCCGGTATTATTGGGCGTACTCCTGCTTTACCGGTATTCCCTTTTATGGGCGGTTTTGTATGGCGCAATCTTTCTTGTGGCTTACATACTGATACAGGTGCTGGTGAAATAGAGACTTGATGTAATTATTGACATTACAACAAAGTGGTGCTATGATCTTTCATAGATGTAATACAAGATATTACAAATAAAAACAAGCAGAGTATATACATTAAATAGTTTGTTATAAACACAGGAAAGAAGAGGAATTTGTAATGATCAATAAAGCACAGGAAGAAAGACTGGATTATCTGCTGGAGAAATTTAAGAAAGATTCTCTTTGGTACAAGGATCTGGAGGTTGGAGGGGATTATCAGGAGAAGCGGAGAGCTCTCCGATCCCTGATGAACATCCGTATGCCGGGAGCTATGGCCCCTGAGGTCCTGGAGGTACAGGATGAATTTCTCCGGGAGGAAGCAGCGGAGAAAGGAATCGTAACTTTGGAAGAGATTCCCACAGCGGCCCGGCAGTATGGAAGCCGGAAGTCTTTTGGGGATAAGATATCTGTCTGGCAGGGAGATATTACCAGACTGCAGGTGGGAGCTATTGTGAACGCAGCCAATTCTCAGATGCTGGGCTGCTTTCATCCTTGTCACGGCTGTATTGACAACGCAATCCACAGTGCAGCAGGAATTGAACTGAGAGAGGCGTGCAGCCAGTATATGGAACACCGAAAGGTCCAATATGGCAAGGAGTATGAGGAGCCTACAGGCCGGGCAGTACTGACAGAAGGATATAATCTTCCGGCAGAATATGTGATCCATACAGTAGGTCCTATTGTGTATGGAAGTCTTACCGAGAAGCTGAAGGAAGATTTAAGAAACTGCTATAAAAATATCCTGAAATGCTGTGTGGAGCATGGGATCCGTTCCGTTGCTTTCTGCTGTATCAGCACGGGAGAGTTTCATTTTCCAAATGACGAGGCAGCCAGGATTGCAGTGGCAGAAGTGAGGAAGTATCTGGAAAAACACCAGGAAGATTTTGACAGGGTTATTTTTAATGTATTTAAAGATGTAGACAGAGAATTATATGAGGACCTTGTATAAAAGAAAACAGCAATGATGGAGCTGTCCCATTGATCAAAAATGATTAGTGGACGGCTCCTTTTCTGTTGGAAGATGTCAGTGTGATCACTGTGCGGAAGGCCTATGAAGAGCTGCAGAGGGACGGGTTTATAGATACTGCCGTGGGACGGGGAAGTTTTGTGGCAGAGAGAAACCGGGAGTTTTATATGGAGGAACAGCAGCGGCTGGCAGAGGAACATCTGCGCCAGGCAGCCGAGATCGGCAGAGTCCACCATATCCCACTGGAAACTTTACAGGATATATTGAAGATATTTTATACCGAGGAGGAATAACATGGACTATGCTTTAGAAGTAAAGAATCTGTCAAAAACCTATAAAAGATCAGGTTTTACCCTGGACAATGTTTCTTTTAGGGTACCTAAAGGCACTATCATGGGTTTTGTAGGAGAAAACGGTGCCGGCAAGTCAACCACCATCGGCTGTATATTAAATACTTTATTCCGGGATAAAGGAGAAATATATGTCCTGGGAAAAGAAATGAGGGACCAGGATACCAAGCTGCGCCAGCGGATCGGGGTGGTTTACGACGGAGATAACTTTCCCGGCTATTATACGGCAGAACAGGTAGGGGAAGTGATGAGAGGGATTTACCGGAAGTGGGACGATGAATATTTTGAAAAATATCTGGACAGGTTCGGTCTGGACAAAAAGCAGAAGATCAAGACCTATTCCCGGGGAATGACCATGAAACTGGCTATTGGGGCCGCCCTGTCCCACAAACCGGAGCTGCTGATCCTGGACGAGGCAACCTCAGGACTGGATCCGGTTATGCGGGAAGAAATGCTGGAGGTTTTTCTGGAATTTATAGAAGATGAGAATCACTCCATACTCCTTTCCTCCCACATTACCAGTGATCTGGAGAAGATTGCAGATTATATCACTTTTCTCCATGAGGGAAAGGTGATCTTAACAGCAGAGAAAGACGAGATACGGTACAATTATGGGATCATGCGGTGCAGGGACAGAGAGTTTGAAGCATTGGAGGAGGAAGACTGGATCGCATGGAGAAAAGGAGACTATCAGATCGATGTGCTGGTGCCGGACCGGGAAAGGGCGGCCAGAAAATATAAAGGCGCCGTGATAGACCATGCATCTGTAGATGAGGTTATGCTGCTTATGGTAAAGGGGGAAAAAAGATGAAAGGATTGTTAAAAAGCTGCTTTTTCGGGATCAAAGGGAACCTTCGTGTAATAGGAGCGGCGGCTGTGCTTTTAGGAGGCATATGTCTGATTATGGGAGATCCTTCTGCAGTCAGTATTTTCCCGTTTCTTCCTGCGCCGGTCCTGGGGGCAGCGGCAGTGGCCTGTCTCAGAAGAGAGAGCGCTTCCAGATGGAGCAGATATAAGATCACCCTCCCGGTGAGGAGAAGAGACATTGTAAAAAGCCAGTATATTACCCATGGGATCTGTGCTTTGGCAGGGATGGCC
>DXFG01000268.1 GCA_019114545.1 Candidatus Blautia pullistercoris
ACTGCAAAGGAAGATGTAAAAGAGTTTGTTAATGAGGCCAGCAAATGCGACTTCGATATTGACATTTTTTACAACAGAGTGGTTATTGACGCAAAATCAATATTGGGTGTATTAAGCATGGATCTGACTCGTGTCCTGACTGTAAGATGCAATGGAGAGGACGAGAGATTTAATAACTTTTTGAACAAATATGCAGTTGCCTAACAAGAAAGGATCCGGCAGGAGCCGGAACTTTTGAGAGATGGATAAAAGAAAGACCCCGGAAGAATTCCCCGGAAGCCAAATGAAAGGCTTTGGGAGAATAAAACTTCCGGGGTTTTTCTGCTTGTAAGAAAATGGCGGGTATATGAAGTGTTCACAGGGATCCCCTCTTTGTGATAGAATAGAGCCATGGACAAACAAGAAAAAGAAATGATTAAAATATCGGTCCGGAATCTGGTGGAGTTTATACTCCGGAAGGGAGATCTGGACAACAGGCGGAGTGCTGCCTTTGACCGGGAGGCCATGCTAAAGGGAGGCAGGATTCACAGAAAAATACAAAAACAGATGAAAGCTTCCTATCGGGCGGAAGTGCCTCTGAAATGGGAACAGGAATATGAGGACTTTATTATTTCCGTGGAAGGGAGGGCCGACGGGATCATTGAAGAGGACAATAGAACGGCCATTGACGAGATTAAAGGAGTTTACATGGATCTGAACTATCTGGAAGAGCCGGTGGAGGTTCACAAAGCCCAGGCCATGTGCTATGCCTATATTTACGCTTCCCAGACAGGGAAAGAAGAAATCCAGGTTCAGATGACCTATTGTCAGATGGAAAGCGAGGAGATCCGGCGCTTTACAGAAAATTTTACCATAGACAAGCTGAAAAAATGGTTTGAGGATCTGCTGGGGGCATATTACAAATGGGCAAAATTTCAGTATGACCGGAGGATCCTGAGAAGAAATTCTATGGAGGGACTGGAATTCCCCTATCCTTACCGGCAGGGACAGCGGGAGCTGGTCACCGGGGTATATCATACCATTACTACAGGCAGGCAGCTCTTTATCCAGGCGCCTACCGGCATCGGAAAGACCATGGCCGCCGTATTTCCTGCCGTCCGGGCAGTGGGGCAGGGATACGGAGACAAAATCTTCTATCTGACAGCCAAAACCATTACCAGGACAGTGGCCCAGGAGGCCTTCGCCCTTCTAAAGGAGATGGGTCTGTCTTATAAAACCCTGACTATTACTGCAAAGGAAAAGCTTTGCTGTCTGGAGGAACCGGACTGTAATCCGGAGAAATGTCCTTATGCCCAAGGTCATTTTGACCGGGTGAATGAGGCGGTGTTTGAGCTCCTGACCGGCAGGGACACTTATTTTCGGGAAGATCTCCTGGCCCAGGCGGAGAAACACCAGGTATGTCCTTACGAAATGTGTCTGGATACTGCCGACTGGGTGGACGCAGTAATCTGTGATTATAACTATGTGTTTGATCCTAAGGTGCATTTAAAAAGATTTTTCGGGGATGGAGTGAAAGGAGACTACATCTTCCTCATTGATGAGGCCCATAATCTGGTGGACCGGGGAAGAAAGATGTATAGCGCCACTTTGTGCAAGGAAGAAATCCTGGAAACCGCCAGAGCGGTAAAAGGTCACAGTGCCAAGCTTTACCGGATCCTGAACCGGTGCAATAAGCGGATGCTGGAGTATAAAAGAGAGTGCGATACCTGGCAGGTGCTGGAGAACATCGGGGGACTCTCTCTCCAGCTGCTGAATCTTCTGGGAGAGATGGAAAATTTTCTGGAACAGGAACATGAGGAAAAGGTACAGAAAGCAGTTCTGGATTTTTCTTTTGTGATCCGGCATTTCCTGAATATGTATGATCTTACAGATGAGAACTATGTGATCTATACCCATTATGGGGAAGGGGGAGAATTTTTACTTACTCTTTTTTGCGTCAATCCCAGAAAAAATCTTCAGGAGTGTTTAAATAAGGGACGAAGCACCATCTTTTTCTCCGGCACTTTTCTGCCCCTGCCTTATTACCGCTCTCTTTTCAGTACCCGGGAGGATGATTATGCTATCTGCGCCGCTTCTCCTTTCCCCCGGGAGAATCTGAAGCTGCTGGTGGCCAGAGATGTGAGCAGTAAATATACCAGAAGGGACCAGGAAGAATACAAAAAGATCGCAGAATATATTTTTCAGATGATACGGGGAAAGGAAGGAAACTATCTGGTATTTCTTCCTTCTTATCGGATGCTGGAAGATATTTATCAGGCTTTCCGGGAACGGATCCGGGAGGAGGACTTTCCTGTAGACTGCCTTCTTCAGAGCAGCGGCATGTCTGAGGCTGACCGGGAGGAATTTCTGGAGGCTTTTGAGGAAGAAGGAGAACACACTCTTGTTGGCTTCTGTGTGATGGGAGGCATTTTTTCCGAAGGGATTGATCTGACAGGTAAGCGTCTTATCGGGGCGGCAGTGGTGGGCACCGGACTTCCCCAGGTAGGCAGCGAGCGGGAGATCCTGAAAGAGTATTATGATAAAAAAGACCAGGTGGGATTTGACTATGCCTATCGGTATCCGGGAATGAATAAAGTCCTTCAGGCGGCCGGCAGGGTGATCCGCACAAAAGAAGACCGGGGAGTGGTGCTGCTTCTGGACGAAAGATTCCTCCAGAGAGCCTATCAGGAACTGTTTCCCTGGGAGTGGAGAGGGTACGAAGTGTGTACTGCTGCCCAGGCAGGGGAGAAGATACGGAGATTTTGGGAGGAAGAATGATAGCTGCAAAGCCGGGGGAAGGCATGGGCGCTAGATAAAAGTCTTGCTCCTGCCAGGTCCAGGGCTTATAATAGTGAGGAAAAGTTTCAGAAGAAAGGGAGGATCCGAACATGGAGATCGTAAGTACAAAGAACGCACCGGGCGCTATCGGCCCTTATTCACAGGCTATGATTTTAAACGGAGTGGTTTATACTTCCGGACAGGTGGCTTTAAGCCCTGAGACAGGAGAAGTTGTGGGAACTACTATTGAGGAACAGGCAGAACAGGTAATGAAAAATCTGGGAGCAGTTCTGGAGGCAGCAGGAAGCAGCTATGAGAAAACAGTTAAGACTACCTGCTTTCTGGCAGACATGAATGATTTTGCAGCTTTTAATGAAATATACGGAAAGTATTTCACAGGAAAGCCTGCAAGATCCTGTGTGGCTGTAAAAACTCTGCCGAAAAATGTGCTCTGCGAAGTAGAAGCCATTGCGTCAGTAGAATAAAATGGGAAAAACGCCTTTCGCTGTGGGCCAAAGCTCATGGCTAAGGGTGTTTTTGTATATTGGAGTAATCTCCTGTGTAAAAATATTTTATAGTATGTGTTTGTTATGGAGCTTTGGTGTTATGGAATTTCTTTTTCCACTGCCTGGGGGAAAAGGTAGTGGAGAAATTTTTCTGCTCCCGGGGAGGATGAAATCTGGGAATTATGAGCC
>DXFG01000269.1 GCA_019114545.1 Candidatus Blautia pullistercoris
CCAGAAGAAAATGGCGGATTTTTCTGAGGAAGCCCTGGAAAAGGTCCGGACAAAAGACCTGGGAGAAGTGGGAGACCTGCTGGAAAATGTGGTCACGGAACTGAAAAGCTTTGACGCAGAAGAAGAGCGGAAAGGCATTATGGGCTTCTTTAAAAGAGGCACAGACAAGCTGGAAGCTATGAAAAATAAATATGCCAAGGCAGAGACTAACATCAGTAAGATCGTTGATGTGCTGGAAAAACATCAGATCCAGCTGATGAAAGATGCGGCTACTATGGACAAGATGTACGCTCTGAATCTGAATTACTTTAAAGAGCTTTCCATGTATATCCTGGCAGGAAAGAAGAAACTGGAGGAGATCCGTACCACAGAGCTGCCTCAGCTTGTGAGCAAAGCCCAGGCCACCAATCTGCCGGAAGACGCCCAGGCAGCCAAAGACCTGGATTCTCTCTGCGACCGTTTTGAGAAAAAGATCCATGACCTGGAGCTGACCAGGATGATCTGTATCCAGACAGCTCCCCAGATCCGCCTGGTACAGGGAAATGATACCCAGATGGCGGAAAAGATCCAGTCTACTATTGTAAATACCATTCCTCTGTGGAAAAGCCAGATGGTCATTGCTCTGGGGATCGCTCATTCTACCGAGGCGGCCAAAGCTCAGAGGGAAGTGACGGATATGACCAATGCCCTTCTTCAGAAAAATGCAGAGACTCTGAAAATGGCTACCATAGAATCTGCCAGAGAATCCGAGCGGGGAATCGTAGATATTGAAACCCTGAAAAAGACAAATGAATCTCTCATCAGCACTTTTGATGAGGTGATGAATATCCAAAGAGAAGGACGGGAGAAGAGGAGAGCTGCAGAGGCGGAGATCTACCGTCTGGAGGGGGAATTAAAGGAAAAACTTCTCCAGATACAGAAATAAAGAGATCCATGGGAACGGAGGGAAAGGACATGTATCGTGATCATACCAAGGTGGTTCAGATCGGGGACCGGAAGATCGGAGGAGGAAATCCCATCCTGATCCAGTCCATGACCAACACCAGGACAGAAGATGTAGAAGGAACGGTAAAGCAGATCCTGGCTCTGGAGGCGGCAGGCTGCGAGATTATCCGCTGTACGGTACCTACCATAGAGGCGGCCAGGGCGGTAAAGGAGATTAAAAAGCAGATCCATATTCCCCTGGTGGCGGACATCCATTTTGACTATAAGATGGCTATAGCAGCCATGGAAAACGGCGCAGATAAGATCCGGATCAACCCGGGAAATATCGGCGGAAAAGAAAAGATCAAGGCTGTGGTGGATACAGCGAAAGAGCGGAATATTCCCATCCGTGTGGGAGTAAACAGCGGCTCTCTGGAAAAGGAACTGGTGAAGAAATATGGGGGCGTCACAGCAGAAGGACTGGTGGAAAGCGCTCTTGACAAAGTGAAGATCATTGAGGATCTGGGCTATGACAACCTGGTGATCAGCATTAAGTCCTCAGATGTGATGATGTGTGTAAAAGCCCATGAACTTCTGGCAGAGCAGACCAGCTATCCTCTTCATGTGGGAATTACAGAAGCCGGGACCCTTTATTCCGGAAACATCAAGTCTGCCGTAGGGCTGGGAATTATCCTTTATCAGGGGATTGGAGACACTATCCGGGTGTCTCTTACGGGAGATCCCGTGGAGGAGATCAAATCCGCCAAGAGGATTCTGAAGACTCTGAATCTCAGAAAAGGCGGGGTAGAAGTAGTTTCCTGTCCTACCTGCGGACGGACCCAGATCGATCTGATAGGGCTGGCAAATCAGGTGGAGACCATGGTCCAGGAATTTCCTCTGGACATTAAAGTGGCGGTTATGGGCTGTGTGGTAAACGGCCCGGGCGAAGCCAAAGAAGCAGATATCGGTATTGCGGGAGGAAAGGGAGAAGGTCTTCTCATCAAGAAAGGGGAGATCGTCCGGAAGGTTCCCGAAGATCAGCTTCTTTCGGTGCTTAGACAGGAACTGGAAAATTGGAAATGATCAAAGGAGGCATTGCTTCATGGAGAAAGAATTTCTGGAAGTGTTCCGGAATCTGGAGCTTGTAGGAGAGCTGAGGGCTCTGCTGGAAGAGGTAGTAGTCACGAAGGTGGCTATTAACCAGAGAAAGGATCACATCCGGATCTATATCCGCAGCAGGCAGTGGATTCATAAGAAATATATTTATACTCTGGAAAACACCATTGCGGCCCAGTGTTTTCCGGGAGTGCCTATGAAAGTGAAGATCCTGGAGAAGTTTGAACTCTCCAGTCAGTATACGCCGGAGCTTTTTCTGGACGCATACCGTTCTTCTATGGCGCTGGAACTGAAACATTACAGCATTCTGGTATTTAATATGTTCCGGAATGCTGTTATTACGTTTCCCGAGACCGATACCATGCACATGGTCCTTCAGTCCAATGTGCTGGCAAAGAGTAAGGAAAATGAACTGATCCAGTACATAGAAAAGGTTTTCTGCGAGCGCTGCGCCTTTTCCCTGAAGGTAGAGGCGGAGTATCAGGAAGCCAAAGAAAGTAAGGTCCGGAAAAACAGCGAGATCCAGCTTCAGCAGGAAGCGGCTCATATTATCGAGAGGTCTTCTTTCGGAAAGCATGGAGAAGAGGCGGAAGACGGGGAAGAGACAGCTTCGGAGGTCCGGGAGGCAGCCCCGGGGCAAAAGACAGAAAAGAAAAAAGACAGCTCCGCTTCCGGAACAAAGAAGAAGGAGAAAGAGGCCAAACAGGAGAAAGAAGGCAAATTCGGAAAATCCTTTAAAGGAGATAAAGGAAGAGCCAGAGGAGACAGAAGCTTCGGCGACTTTAAGCGGAGTGTGAAACGCTCGGATAATCCGGATGTGCTCTACGGAAGAGATTTCGAAGATGAGGTCATCCCTCTGGAAAGTATCCAGACAGAAATGGGGGAGGTCTGTGTCCGGGGCCAGGTCATGACCCTGGAGACCAGAGAGATCCGGAATGAAAAGACCATTATCATCTTTTCTATGACGGATTTTTCCGACTCTATTACGGTAAAGATTTTTGCCAGAAACGACCAGGTCCAGGAGATCCTGGAGGGAGTGAAGGTGAAAGCCTTCATAAAGCTGAAGGGGGTTACCACCATTGACCGGTATGACAGTGAACTGACTATCGGCTCTGTGGTCGGGATCAAGAAGATCCCCAGCTTTGAGAACAGCCGTATGGACAACAGCCCGGAAAAAAGAGTAGAACTTCACTGCCATACCAAGATGAGCGATATGGATGGAGTTTCCGACGCAAAAGCCATTATCAAAAGAGCCTATGAGTGGGGACATAAGGCCATTGCCATCACCGACCACGGAGTGGTCCAGGCCTTCCCTGAGGCCAACCACTGCTTTGACGCCTGGGGCGG
>DXFG01000029.1 GCA_019114545.1 Candidatus Blautia pullistercoris
AGTTCTCATGATTCCCATTATCCCAGATTCCCTCATCCGGGTACTGCATATACAGGCGCTGACCAAACCTGTTGATCCATTCTTTTTCTTCTATAAAAGGCCTGGTTTCTGTCACTACGTAGACCAGATCATAGTCCTGAAAAATATCCCTTGGAACCTGGGGTACTGTCCGGGAACCCTCCAGATAAGCAGCCAATATCCGTCCATCATTCCTGGCTGTAGAGATCAGCAGTTCAAACATTTCTTTTTCACTTCTCATTTTCACACCTCATCCTGCAAAACATAATCACACCGGCAGCCGCAGCCAACAGCCCCAGCAGAGCAAAGGCTTCTGGAACAGAAAGAACATCTGCCAGAGCCCCCGCTCCGGGACTTAAAATGGTCATAAAAACACTGTAAGCCATACTGCCTGCTGATACCATTGTAGCACGGGATTCGCTGGAAAAGAACTTCTGATTTTCAGTTTCCGTACGGAGCATGATCACCTCGCTGACACAGTGGGCAATTCCTCCTCCCATAACTGAAATCACCAGAGAATTTCTCCCGGCAAAGATCAGAGAAAGCCCTGTAAGGATTCCCCCTGCCAGATAGAGCTTTCTGGAAGAAATCTTTCTGCTTTTCTCCGCCAGAACTGCTCCTGCCATAGTGCACAAGGAAATCAGCAGCAGAGGGATTCCCAGAAATCCCGGCTCAAGTCCCACGGCTACAAGATGGTCCTGCAGAAGCATATAGACCACATACACTGCCGCAGATACCAGTCCGGAATAGGCCATCCGCCAGGCAACTTTTGGGGTCTTTCTCAGAAACTTCGCCGTTCTCACAAAATGTCCGGCAACTTCTTTTGCCATGATTCCCAGAGACATTTTTTCTCTATTCTCTTTCTCTTCAACGACAGCTTCTTTCAGAAGAGATGCACAGAATGTACACAAAATCCCCTGAAGAATTCCAAGCAGATAGGCTTTTTTGTAGCCTAAACTCACTGTTACCACACTCATCAGGCTGGTAAAGGCAAACAGGGCCTCATAAAGGAAATCCTGTCTGGACGCTACCTTCAGATACATTTCCTCCTGTCCAGTCACCAGAAGGCTGTCATAGGTCAGAGCCTCTCTGGTACCGGAAACCAGGTTGTAGCTGACCGCATTGATCCCCATAGCCAGAAGAATCATGTAAAAGTTATCGGAAGCGATCATAAAGAAGGCAGCCATAGCCGATACGATTCCCGACAGCATAAGCGTCCTTCTCCTGCCTATGGTATCCGATACCATACCGCTTGGAATCTCAAAGCACATACTTACTGCGTGGAAAACTCCTTCGGCAATTCCCACCTGTCCCAGGGAAAATCCCCGCTGCAAAAGGAAAAATACCCATACCGCATCTACAATCTGCAGACCGCTTACAATTTCATAAAGATATAACCTGGAAATTTGTTTTTTGACGTTCATAGCATTATCCTCTCATTCTTTCTAGATAATGCCCATTTTCAGAATTTCAGACGGCAGACTTTTGCCCCCGGCAGAACAGTTTCCTGTTCTCCTCAGGCCCTGCCACAGATAAGATCAGCTTCTAAAAATGGGCGCACTTATAGCCTGAACACCAAAAAAGTTACCTTTTTTAATCATTAAAAATGGTGTTTTCCAGCCCATTTGTGCGCCCTCCTTTTTCAAAAATTTACCTTTTAAAGAAAGCTGCCGCTGCATCGGCAACCTAAAAAAGTATAGCACAATGCCTGTCCCAATACAAGGAAAACCTACTTTTTCCTTAACCAGAAAAACCAGATACATCCTCCGGCGACTGCAACAGCCAGAAGAGCCGGAAGAACCAATATCCACACCGGCAGACTCCCCTGTTCTTTTATTTTCTCCAGAGTTTCTTCTGAGACAGCATTTTCCTGTTCTGCTGTTTCTCCCTGTGTCTCTACTGCCTGCCCCGGTACTTTAGGCGGCTCCTCTTCCATGGGGATCTCCTGGTTTTCGGGTTCGGAAAGACAGATCCAAAAATCTCTGCTTCCCATATAGTACCCTACATTTCCCCAGAGCCGTTCCTGGTCGTCTGTGTAAAATTCGGAAAATTTCAGTTCCTGCTGTAATTCTTCTGTTCCCCAGTTTTCTCCCGAGCAGGGATAGGACCAGAATACAACCTTTTCCCCTTCTGCCAGCACCTGCTCTTCTCCTGTCAGGATTTCTTCTTCATGGTCTTCTCTGAATTGCCTGCTGTCATAATCCAGATATACATCCGCCATCAGTATCCAGCCGCTTTCCTGTTCCAAAAACACGCCCCATTGTGCCCCCTGACTGTCTGTATATACATGGGTAATCTGAAGCCTGGTATCTGCCGGAAAACTCCCCTTTTTCCTCCCGTTAGGCGCCGTCCAGAAGTCCACGCTGCCATCTGTATAATAATTCCGGTCCACATATTCGCACTGGTCAGCATGTGCCTGATAGAACTGGTCCTCCGGCTCCAGGATCAGATCCGCCTGGACCTCCTCCGGCTTTATAGCCAGGAAAAAAATTACCGCAGCAAGTAAAACTTCCCAAAACAACCGGCTCCTCCAATTAGCAACACCTGCAAATTTTTTCTCTCTCATAGCCTCCTCCTAGCATTTTCTATTTTCAATGTATCAACACCGTATAAACCGCTCCGCACAAATAAGAAACTCCGTTGGCCACCAGAGACAAAAGCCATGGATTTTTCCTTTTCCCCATACATTTATACAGCAGGATTCCCTCTATTAAAACCACAAAAATTTCCAGAAAAATCTGTATTATCCAGCTCATAAAGCCACTATGAACTGGCTGAAGCTGATAGATTGTTACTGCCATAGGATTTGTAAATAAATTTATAAAAAACAGCAGCAACAGATCCTTCCTTTTTCGGATTCCCATTCCCAGAAAAACCAGGGTCTCGATGATCCAGGTAAGAACCAGAGAAAGGAACAGGGTTTTTATCCAAATATGCATATTTTCCTCCTACTGATCGCTTTTCCCTTGCTGCCCTGCCCTTTCCCTTCTCTTTATAGTCATCCATAAAAGAATTAAGGACAGAAAAGATAAAAAACCGGCTCCAAAAGGCATTGAAAGGCTTCCCACTCCAAAATAAGAAGGCAAAAAACCTATAAACAGAGCAAAGGTCAGCAGTCCAAAAGAAATTCCCGTCCATTTCGGAAAGGTCCTGTACAAAAGCACCAGGGTAATCGGCATGGTCATGTTAAAAAGCAGGGTTCCGGCAGTCCCGGACCACATAGAGGAAGGCTGCAGCAGCAGGATTCCTCCCAGACCCAGAGATAAAGCAACTGTTTTTTTCATACCTGTCAGGTCCGCTCCAATACCTCCTGCAAGCTTTCCTGCTGCCGTAGCCCCCGCCAGGATCAGACCAGTCTTTACAGTCTGATTCCAGGGAAAAGAAAGGGCCATTCCCTGATAGGAGCGGAGAACCACAGTCATAAAAATACAGAGCACTGAGAGCAGGTCAAATGCAGTTTCCGGTAATACTCCTTTAGTTGCCATCGGAACCTTTTCCCTTTGGATTTCCCTGCATTTTTTCTTCTTTTTCCCTGTCGCCTCTCCAAGTACCGCCGTCGAAAACAGCAGTGACAGCATTATTCCCATAGCTATTTTCATACCAGTTTTCCCGGAAAGCAGCTTTCCAAGGCAGATTCCCAGAGCCCCGGAAGATACAAATAGCCCTGAGGGCCAGATCTTCTCTGGAAATACCGTCAGGACCCGGGCACCTGTTCCCACATGAAAGGCAGCATTCCCAAAACCAGCCAGAAAAACGCCCAGCCACAGGGGAATATCTCCATACAGCGCCAGCAGCACCAGAAAAATTCCTGCAATTCCTGTCCAGGAATAGCCTTTTAAGCTGCCCTTATTCTTCTCCCATATCCTGTCCAGCAGAACTCCCAGAGGCAGCTCTAAAGCAAAGGCAAAAAAATTATAAAAGAATAAGAGTGTATACCAGCCAGCCTCCCCTACAACCTCCTGAAAAATAAACCATGAGCAGGAAAAATCAATCCAAAAATGGCAGAAAAATCCCCACACCATAAAACCATATCTTTTCATTTTCTCACTTGTTATCCTTTTACCAGATCATAGCTCTCACCTATCATCTGCCGTATCTTCTCCTCCGGTACAGTGCCGTCCAAAATAATGGAATTCCAGTATTTTTTATTCAAATGATAGGCCGGAACCACCGAAGGATATACCTCTCTCCAGAAATCTCTCCACTCCGGGTCTGCCTTTACATTCAGCCAGATATGTCCCTCTCTTTCAAATATCCAGAGAAACACCTTCCTGCTTTTCTTTTTGCGGATCACCGTCCAGTTTAGATCGTGAAAAGGCTCGTCTCTGTAAACATCAGGAAAGGTCAGGGCATACTGAACTGCTTCTTCTCTGGTTTTCATAGGCTTCTCCTTATAACTCTTCTTCTACAAAATGTATCTGAGATTCCTTCCAGTATCGGTCATACCGCCATTCTTTTGGCATGGTAAAATTCAGCTGATACAGCCGGAATATAACCTTGTAATTTTTCGGCTGCCATTGTTCTTCATAGGAATATTGGTAACTCATTCCCAGTTTTCTCATTACCTTTCCGCTGGGAATATTTTCTCTGTCATGAGTGGCTGTAATATAAGGCAGCCCCTCCTGTTTCACTTTTTGGATCAGGCCCTGACAGGCTTCAGTGACGATTCCCTGGTTCCAGTACTGTCTGGCCAGCCCGTATCCCAGGTCATGGCTTTCCTCACCGCTGATGTTCACATATCCTACAGGTGTTCCTGTTTCTTTCAGGCATATGACATAGGCATAGCCTTGTCCCTTTTCATATACGGTCAGATAACGCTCTTTTAAGAACTGCTCTGTTTCTCCCATGGACTTTACCGGGAACCAGGGAAGGAAACGGTTCACCTCCTGATCACTCAGAAGCTTATGGAAAAATCCACTGTCTTCCTTCTGGAGTTTTCTCAGAATCAATCTTTTTGTTACAATCTCTTTGCTTTCCATTTTTATTCTCCATAAACCGGACTCTTAGTCATTCTTGGCAGAAAAATAATCTTCTGTATATAATCACAGACCGGAAGTTCCTGCTCTTCTTCCTGCCATATCTCTTCTTTCACAAAAGGACTTCCCTTTTCATTTAAAGAAAGCAGCATAGTTCTATTTTCCAGCTTTATGTCTTTTAATCCTTCTATATGACGGTTTACTTCTCCCCATTCGATGGTATCTGAAACATGGTAAAGGAGAATACTGCATACTTTTCCCTCCAGAGAAGGATCTTCCTGGTCAAGAAGGTAGCCAAAAGGCTGATGTCCCTGCTCTACGCCATAAGCAGAAGCCGTATATTCCAGGTAGGTATGATAGGACCCAAACTGTCCGAAAAACTTTTCTTCCGGGAACTGATCATATACAAACCAGAAATTTTCCGCCATGTTATCATCTCTTAACTGAGACTCTGCATCTCCCCCTTCTTTTACAAACCGAAGAGTGGTTTCCTGATTTTTCAGTATCTGTTCTGCCCATTTCCAGTTTTCTCCGTAATAGGCTTCTGTCTCCTCTGGTTCCTCCTTAGCTGCCGTCTGCAAAAGCTCATACCACTGGCTGCTGCCATCCCTGACAGCCTGTACTGCTTTCTTTAAAGCTCCATCTGGCAAATTTTCCGGTTTTGTTTTCGTATCCAGCATTTGTAAGGCTTTTATAGTCATATCCTGCTGAAACTCTACATCAAGGCCAAACATATGCAGTCTTTCCTCTTCAGGCAAGGACAGGTTATATTGGCAGAGCCACTGAAGGAATTGATAATGCCCCTGATTGCAGCCCTGTGTTCCTCTTATGGAATCCATAAATCCTGTCAGAAGTTCTTCCTCTCCTGTCTGTATGTATTTTTCCAAAATGATCCCTTCACTGACACTCAATTCGCAGATAAGATAACGGACGCCTTCATAAGTATGGAGATATTCGATCAGTCTTTTCTCCGCTTCGTAGTCCTCCTCTATCCCATGAGCCTCTCCCGACAGAAACACCTGATAGTCTTCTATATTTCCCAGTGTCCCCTCCGTCCAGGAATCGGAAAGGGAAATCTCCATTAAATTTTCGTCTATGTATTCCTCCGGCGTCTGCATTTCTTCCTGGTTTCCGCAGCCGACAAGCAGCAGTGTTATCACCAGTAGACCGGATAAAATCCCCTTTATTTTCTTCTTCATCTTTCCATCTCCCCCTTGATCCAAAGCATA
>DXFG01000270.1 GCA_019114545.1 Candidatus Blautia pullistercoris
CATGGGGATCAAGATGAGATGATCTCTGTAGATATGTCTGAAGAACTTTATCAGGCCGCGGCCTGTCCTAAAGAACTGCTCATTGTGGAAGGGGCGGGACATGCTCAATGCCAGGATAAGGATCCGGAGGGATATTATGGGGCGGTGGAAAAACTGCTGGAAAAATATCTATAAAAATTTCTTGTACCATCTATTTGAATTCGATAAAATAAAACCAGGAATATAAATCCGAAAAGGGTTCGTGGGAATATGGAACATTTTATAACTGATATAGAAATTATGCAGGTAAGGCATTTAAAAGATATAAAAATTAAGCTGAATAAGAAAAAAGACAGCATTTGCTTCTTACAGGGAAGAATGGGGCAGGAAAAACTTCAGTACTTTGTGAAATAGCAGAAGTGCTGAAAATCTGGCAGAAGTCTCAAGGTGAATCGGATCAAAACTATCAAAGAGAATTGGATTTGATGCTGCAAAATGAATCGGGCCAGACTCCTCAAATTGAAGTGACGCTAAGCAAATTGAACCGCAGAGCCCAAGCCCAAAGACTTCTTGCATATGCTGAAACGTTTAAACATTATTTAGAAGAACAGCCGGAAGAGAGAGCAGAAAAGATGCCAAGACAGCCGGGAATCGGATTGGTATTTTCGGACAAAGAAAGTATGGCAGAGGAATTTTTTCAGGAAAAATTCCTTATGGCCTACTATCCTGCTGAAAGAAAGACAAGCATGCAGCTGCCCGATGGGATTGAAAAGATCGAGACAAGGAAAATATACGGGATAGATGAAAGACCAGGCTCGCTTTTAGTCAAATATATGGTCCATTTGAAAACCCAGGAATTATATGCGAAAAATGCAGGAGATTCACAGCTTGCTGAAAAGACCGAAGAATGGTTTCAGAGGTTTGAGAACGCATTAAAGGAATTGCTGGATGATAAAACAGTAAAACTTTTTTATGATTATAAAAATTACAGTTTTCAAATTTTAGAAGATGGAAGAGAATCTATCGGGTTTGACCAGCTCTCTGATGGATATTCTGCAATCATAGATATCGTTTCAGACCTTATGCTTCGAATGGAACAGAATTGGATTCTGAAAGAAAAGCTTTGTACTTATGATGCGGAGGGAATTGTACTGATCGATGAATGGAATAACTATATGTGGCCTTTGCTGGTAATCCGTTCTTCCAGCAAATACACACTGACCATTGGTCTGAACACACTGATCAATCCATATGGAGATAACTACAGCCTGCTGGTTGTAGGATCCGTATTCTCCATTATCCCGATCTTTATCTTGTTTATCTGCTTCCAGAGATACTTTATCGAAGGTATGACAGCAGGAGCTGTAAAAGGATAATACATAGACAAAAGACCATCCTGTGAACAGCAGAATCTGCAGAGCTTCACAGGATGGCCTTTTCTTTTTCAGATAAATGAGCGAAGCGAGGATCTGTCAGAGAAGGGGTTGCAACGGAAAGAAGATAAAGGAATCTGTGCAGATTTAATTCTGGGGGGATGCATAGGAAACCACTACCTGGATGTCCTGGTTATAGTTTCCGAAGCCCTTTCCGAACAGAGTAAGTCCTCCGGGATGATCGGCATTTTCAGATACCATGAATTTAAAGCGGAGAGTGCTTTTGTAATCAAGAGAAAACTGCTGAATGGTTACATCAGAAATTTTCCTTCCATCTATGAAAGTGCCGTTTTTATTGATGATCAGGGTCTTCAGGAGACCATACTGATTCCAGGTGGGAAGCCACCAGCCGGGTGTGAAAAGCCCATGGATATCTCCGAAATCTCCCGGGCTGGTCCAGGTACCTACAGGGGTTTCGTTGAGAAAGAAGGTAATGTCAGAAGGCCAGTCGTTATTTGTGCCAGGAGCTTCTGAAGCTATTTCTACAGATAGGATGAGCTGCTCTATCTGACAGTGGGGAGGAAGAAAATTTGGGATGATATATTCTACATATCCTTTGGAAAACCACAGGATCCCGGCGTTGGTACGCTGAGGGTGGGCGAAATATCTGGGGTCATCCACTTCCCCGATAAGACCTTTCCTGGAAGCAATGCCGCAGGTGGGAGATATCTGATAATCAGTATACTGACCTACGGGAATATCCACAGAGTAAAGGTTTTTGTTTTCTTCCGGGACCTGGGGCATGACGTCAATGAGGATCCGGTCGGTGTGAACCCGGCAGAGTTTCTGATTTCCGTGGCCTTCATGTTCGGAGAGAACACTGACCAGACCGCATTCTTCCAGCTTTTTTATGTGGCTGGTAAGGGCACCATTGGTGATGCCCAGGCTGCCGGCGATCTCGTTCATATTCATTTCGCCTTTTTCCAGCAGCAGTTTAATGATCTGGATCCGAAGGTCAGACCCCAGGGCTTTAAAAAGGTCTATACCATCTTCGATTTTTTTAATGTGCAACATAGGCAGACTCCTTTGCTAAGGTATGTTTTTGATAGAATAAGATTCAAACTTTGATATCATTATAAGTGAAAAATAAATTCTAAGCAACAAAAGTATTTTATAGAGAACTAAATATCTATGGAAATTTTA
>DXFG01000030.1 GCA_019114545.1 Candidatus Blautia pullistercoris
GCTGTTCCATAGGATCCCAGCCAGGCCGCCATACGTGCTCCTGCAGAGCCGCCCCAAAGGGAGTAATCCGTCATATCAATCTGAAGTTCATCTGCGTTTTCATGGAGAAAGGCGATGGCTCTTGCCAGATCTTCACAGGCCGTATCTGCTCCCGGCCGGTAGATCAACGCAAAAGCATTGTATCCTTTTTTGGACAGTTCCATTGCATGGGGAAAGCTGTCATGCATGGCAGCCACATAGACAAAACCTCCTCCTGCATTGATCACTGCAGTCTTTGCTCCCGGCTCTCCCCGGAAGAAAAAGAGCCCTGTATTTTCCTTGTCAGGATCTTCCGCCTTTTCTTCATCTGTATAAATGTCATAGAAAATCTGCTCTCCTGACTCCACCTGATCTTTCAGATAATTTGCAATCTCCACCGTACGGTCTGGATTCACATTGTTATACCAGGTCAGGATCTCTCCCACATCCTGTAGTTCCAGATCCTCATCAATCGTCCGGTCCACAGGAAAAATCAGTCTCCCGTAATCTCCAAATACCGGATCATTGATCACATCCATAACCTTTGTCTCTAAGGTATAATCCTCCTCCTCACCACTGCTCCCGTTCTCTACAGTTTCAGCTTTCTCTGAAGGGTTTGCATCTGATGAATCTGTCCGGGAGCTCTCCTCTGTCTGGCCGCAGCCTGACAGAAGCAGCATAAAAGACAGAACCCCGGACAAAAGGATAACCCTAAGACTGTTTCTGTAAATGTGCCATGTTTTTCCCATACCTCTTCCTCCTGATTTTTTATCCTTCTGCAAATATACTGCCAAGCCACTGATCATATCCTTCTATCCAGCCCCCTTCTACTCCGAAACCATGGGGCATTCCTTCCAGCACATGGGATTCTACAGATACTCCTGCTTCTTCCAAAGCCTGGATACATTCTTCAAATTCCCCTACAAAAGGATCCCTGGTCCCGTATGCAAAATAGGTAGGCGGAAGATCGGACTCCCTGAACTTTTCCGCATCCGTGGAGGCCACACTGAGCCTTCCGTAAAAAGCATAAATCATGCCGCATGCAGAAGCGTCTGCCGACACCTGATCCAGCTCATCCGGAACATAGCTGTCATCTAATGCAGTCCCGTTTACCGTGCCGTCAAAATTCAGCAGCATCTCGCCGCTTAATATGCCCCCTGCGGAAAATCCCATAACTGCAATATCTTCCTGATCGATTCCATATTCCTCTCCGTGGCTTCTGACAAACCGGACAGCCCGGGCAAGATCCAAGGCTCCTTCTTCCTGGGTATATGGCCTTAATCTGTAGTCCACCACAAAGCTCTGATAGCCCCGCTGGCTGAGCGCTTCCGCCACAGGAGTTCCCTCATACTGGTCACTTCGGTATTGGAAGGCTCCCCCTGCGCAGATCAGTACAGCGCCTTTAACCTCTGTTCCCTCGGGCACAGGAAATGTTCTCACTGTAGGACGGAAGCCGGGGTCATCTGCATAACCGCCATTGTTTTCCGTATACTCTGTTTCTGAAGGCATATTGCCTTCCTCCCACAGATAGAAGGTCTGGCGTGTCCCTGCATCCACCTGCCCATGAGCTGCTGTCTGGATCTCACTGTTTTCTCCGGTACTGCTTTCTGTGCCTTCCCCTTCCTGATCCAGTCCCAGGTTTCTGGCCCATTCTGTAATCTCCTGTGCATGTTCTTCTATGTTTTCCTCTGAAATACCCAGTCCATTATTACGGATCAGGGCCCCCGGCTGGATCTGGGATATGGCGCTGGTCAGTTCTTCCATTCTGTCTTCGCCGTTGATCACAAAAGGGATTATGGCTTTTGCACCGAAATCATAAGCGTTCAGAAAGTCCTGTACACTGTCAGGAAGCTGATCAGAATCAGCGGTAAATCCCAGCAAAACTGTTTCATATGTCTCAAAGTTCTCCGGTTCTCCGTCACCGATCTCCCACATAAGGCCGCCGGTGACATTTCCAATCTGTTCTGCCGCAAAAGAAACCGGATCCTCCCGAGTATAGGCGATCAATACACTGCTGTCTGTCCCCGTATTTTCTGTTTCTTCCCTTTCCTGCCCCTGAGCTGTTGTTTCCGTTTTTTCATCAGCGGAGCTGCAGGCGACCAGTGACACTGTCATCAAAACCGCAAGTATCATACTGAATATTCCCTTCATTTATCAAAAACTCCTCAGTTAATCATTATATATAAGCTGCTTATAATACTTTTATCCTGTCATAGCCGTCTCTTACTGCGGTCATGATCTTGCCTGCTTTGTTTGCGTCCCCGATCTCAGTCACATTGAAAAATCGTTTTTCCAACATATCTCTCATACTGTGGTCTGTATAAACACCGATGGCCAGGACCACAACATCGCAGGGAATCTCCTCACTTCTGCCCCTTCTTGTGTCTGTTACTGTAACTGCTTCTTTGCTGATACTGTCGGCCCTTGTGCATGTATGGATCTCTGTTCCCTGTTTTTCCAGCGCATTTACTGTTTTCGTCACATTAAAGTTAAAGATGCCTCTGCCCGGTGCAGGAAGCATTTCCAGCACCTGCACAGAATTGCCTCGTGCCGCAAGGTATTCTGCAGTCTCCAGGCCGGTCATGCCGCCGCCTACTACAACGACCTTTTTGTTCCGGATCTCGCATTTTCCGGAAAGAACGTCATTTGCCATCACGGCCAAAGAGACTCCCGGAATATTCGGAACAACCTGTCTGCCGCCAACCGCCGATACAACGGCATAAGGCTTCAGGGCAGCCAGTTCGTCCAGTTTTTCTTCTGTAACCTCATAATTCAGCCATACTTCTATATTGGGATCTTTTTCGATCTGCCCTTGGAAATAACGGATAAGATTATCAATCCGGAATTTATCCGGAGCTTTATTTGCAAGCTGAAGAACTCCTCCCAGTTCTTTTTCTTTCTCGATCAACATGACTTTGAAGCCCCGTGCTGAAGCAGTCAGTGCCGCCTGCATGCCTCCTGGTCCGGCCCCGATGATCACGACCAGTCCTTCACCCTTTGGAAGGAATTGATTATCTATTTCCCGTCCTGCCAGAGGATTGACGCTGCACCTTAAGGGCTGATGATCAATGGTAATCTGCTGCATACAGGTATTACAGGATATACATGGCCGTATATCCTCACTCCTTCCCTCTCTGGCCTTGTTGACCCATTCGGGATCTGCAATCTGCTGTCTTGCCAGGACGAGGAAATCCTGACTTCCGCTTTCCAGTACCTTTTCCCCCTCTTCCGGTGTTTTTACCTCATTAGGTCCGTAAACCGGTATGGTATCTACTGCCTCTTTAAAATATGCATATATCTGGTTTCTCCACCCTGCTTTCATATCCGGAGTTCCCACTCTGTCTATACTGGTCATTGTAAGGTGGATACCGTCGATGCCATTCTGTGAAAGATATTTTCCAATACGTCTCATCTCATCTGCGTCAGCCTCACCTGGAAGGCCTTCTCCTTCAAAGGCGTTCAGCCTTACTGTAATAGGGAATCTTGGACCGACTACTTCCCGGATCCCTTTTACGATCTCCACCACAATACGGCAGCGGTTCTCCATAGAACCTCCATATTCGTCTGTTCTGGAATTTTTAGCCGGATTCAGAAACTGATTCAGAAGATATCCATGTGCGCAGTGTATCTGGATCCCGTCAGCCCCTGCCCACATTGCAAACCTTGCGCCCTTTACAAAGTACTTTTCTATTTCTTTGATCTCGTCCACGGTAAGCTCTCTGCATGGAACTGTATCCTTAGGCATAGAAGGGGTAACTGCGCTGCATGAGACAGGCTGATATCCATCGTTGTACTCAGCCGTGGTTTTCCTGCCCGGATGGTGGAGCTGTACAAACAGCTTAGTCCCATAGGCATGGACTCTTTCTGCAAAATGCGCCATAGAAAGCTGGTTCCCGATATTAAGCAGCCGAAGCTGGCCCGGCATGGCAATACCACCCAGTACCGGGGGACAAACAGCTACATAAGAGGTAACAAGAGCTGCCGTTCCTCCCTTGGCTCTGGCAAGAAAATATTCCATGCATCTGGATGAGACATTTCCGCTGTTGTCCCCCAGGGATTCGTCCATAGGTCCCATGATCACCCTGTTTTTCAGTTCTACGCCATTTATTTTTCCTCTGCTGAAAATTTTGTCATACATGATTCTTCACTTATCCTTTCTGTTTATAATTTTCGGTCCGGTTAATCATAATACTCCGGAGCATGTTTCATTTTGCTCCACTGCTCCATATCATGGCTTAAGATCACCTTTCCTCCGGTTTCTCTTTCATGGGCAAAAAGATAAGTCCCGCCATGATCCAGCTCCACCTGCAGCCCCATCATTCCTGCCGAATGGCCTGGAAGTGAAATACATCTCACCCCGGGGCATACCATATAATCTCCATCGATCAACGTATACTTATCAACGGGGGCCGTAATGTCCCGTCTCATATACAGGGTATGGCCGTTCTGATCCAGCTGCTCAAAGGCATAAGTCAGGGCCGCTGTAAATTCTTTTTCCTGCACGATAACTTCTGCATGGGGAAACAAATACAGATAGCCGGCATGGTCCACATGCATATGGGAAAGGATCACTGTGCGGATATCCTCCGGCTTTAATCCCAGGAGACCCAACTGGTATTCCAGCGTCTGCTCCGGTTTCTGATAATACGGATTTATCTCTTTAATAGACTCCGGCCAGTGTTCCGACATGCCTTTAGGATCGCAGCCCAGATCATATAATATCCGTCCATATCCGGGAACATCGATCAATATAGAATCAATAGGCACATCGATCATATAAGTCTTTGCCTCCGGATTGGAACGGGTGGCCTTCACAGTTCCAGGCGCTACAAGGTTAACGTCGGATTTCATGATTCCCAGATCCAGAATAGAAAATCGTATTCCATAGTTGCTCATCTTTCCTTCCTCCTGACCCTGCTGTTTTCAAATTTGTATAATTATTTACAAATCCCTTCTGACTTTGTAAATAATTATAGATTATTTACAAAGTCTTCAGAATATCCAGTTGGTTTTCCGGTATATACCCAAAGGTTTTATTCCTGGGATCAGCGAGCCAAGCGGACATGTATCTGGGATCAGCTATAGCCGGTATTGCAGGTGTGTCTCCCTCCCGGGGGATTTTTTATCCTACAGGGCAATCCCAAGGACTTTCCTGTAGAGAATATAGAAAAAGCCGTCCATTACTGAACGGCTGGAAATAGAAAAGGAACGTCTATCTGGGCGTTCCATGATCTACTTGCGATATTCCATTTTTTGTAAAATGACGTTACGCGACTTTTCGTTGCTTTTTTAGAAAAAGCAGAAATAGTAATGTCAATGCTATATTTATGGTTAAAA
>DXFG01000271.1 GCA_019114545.1 Candidatus Blautia pullistercoris
GCCATAGATGTGCCTCCTTAAACCGTAAATGAATATTTACTTTAGAAATGCCTTTGTTTTTCTGCCATTGGCTGTCAACAACCCAACGGCACCACCTCCCTTAAATCCGCCATAACGCAGAAACAGCTGCCAATGCATTTACGCATCAGCAGCTGCCGATTTAAGTTCTGTGTATTATTTATTTGACTGTTTTCTCCTGATCCTTGATCCTGTAATAGTCTTCCATATCCAGGGTCAGATCCACATGAGTGTCAGGCTTTGATTTTCGGTTGCTCAAGAGGCACACAGTTTCCACATGCACCCCCTGGGGAAACATATCGCACACCGCCACTTTTTCCAACCTATACTCCTCCTGGCACAGCACTTTCAGATCCCTTGCCAGGGTAGCAGAGTCACAGCTTACATATACAATTTTCTCCGGCTTCATTTTCAGCATAGTATCCAGGACAGCTTCATCACAGCCTTTTCTGGGAGGATCCACTACGATCACGTCTGCGTATATGCCTTCTTTTTCGTATTTTTCCGGCAGGACTTCCTCTGCTTTTCCTACGAAAAACTCTGCATTTGTGATACCGTTCAGCTTAGCGTTTCTCCTGGCGTCTTCTATAGCAGGAGGGACGATTTCCACTCCATAGACCTGTTTTGCTTTCTGGGCCAGGAACAGGGAAATAGTCCCGATCCCGCAGTAGAGATCCCAGACAGTCTCTTTCCCTGTAAGTCCCGCATATTCCAGAGCGGTTCCGTAAAGCTTCTCCGTCTGTACCGGGTTTACCTGATAGAAAGACAGGGGAGAGATCTGATACTGGATCGATCCGATATAATCTGTGATATATTCTTTTCCCCAGAGAGGGATCACTTCTTCTCCCAGGATCACATTATTTCTTTTGGTATTTACATTAAGAGAAATGCTGGTCATTCCGGGAATATCCTTTAAAGCAGCCACAAGGCTGTCCTGAGCCGGTATCCTGTTTCCGTTAATGATGAGGCAGACCATGATCTCACCGGTCTTAAATCCGTACCTGAGAAGGATATGGCGGACCAGTCCTGTTCCTGTCTTTTCGTCATAAGGTTCTGCATGGCAGGTTTCCATATAAGCCAGGATCCGGTTAAGGATCTCTTCATTTACCTTTACTCCTAAAAGGCAGTCCCGGTTTGGCACAATGCTGTGAGTCCTTCCTGCGTAGAATCCGGTGACGATTTCTCCTTCTTTGTTTCTCCCCACAGGGAACTGGGCTTTATTCCGATAGCGCCAGGGCTCTTCCATTCCCAGGACTCTTTCTGCCTGTACATCTGCAAATCCTCCGATACGCTGGAGATTTCCCAGGACTTTCTTTTTCTTAAATTCCAGCTGTTTTTCGTATGAAAGGAACTGGAGCTGGCAGCCCCCGCAGGCTCTGGCGATGGGACATCTGGCTTCTGTCCGGTCCGGGGACGGTCTGAGTACCTTCAAAAGCCGGGCATATCCATAATTTTTCTTGACCTTCATGATCTTTACCTCTGCCCGATCGCCAATGACCGTATCCTTTACAAACAGCGTATAACCATCTGCTTTTCCGATTCCCTCTCCGTCATGTCCCATATCCTCTATATCAATTGTCAAAATGTCGTTTTTCTTAAATTCCATAGACGCTCCTTTTACATGAAAAAAGCAAAAACAGCCGGACTTTTGCTTTGTCCGGACAGCTTCTGCTTTTCTGTCCTCTGTGCTAGTACAGCCGTTAACCGCCTAACGGCACAGGCTGATCATCTCTGCCCGCCAAGCTACATTTTACAGACTGCTTTTCCGCAGATTTGATTCAAAGAGACGGTTGTATCCCAGCCAGTCTTTCTGTTCTCCTGCTCCGTTAAAGATTTCCGTAAGAGTTTCCATCTTGGCGTCGGTATTGTCCGCCAGGTTTAAGGCGACCGCCTCTGCCAGAGCCGGTTTCTTTGGAGAACCATATTCCAGCTCCCCGTGGTGGGCAAGAATACAGTGCTTCACTTCACTTTCCAGCTTCTCCGGAAATCCAGGGATCTCCCTAGCCTTGTCATGGACCATCTCTGCACCGATCATAATATGACCCAGAAGCTGACCATCATCCGTATAGTCGTTTTTCGGAAAAGGACTCAGTTCCCTGGTTTTTCCGATATCGTGGAGCATAGCGGCAGTAAGCAGCAGATCCTGATTCAGTACAGGATAAGTTTTACAGTAGTACTGGCAAAGCCTGGTCACACTTAAAGTATGCTCCAGCAGGCCGCCGATAAAACCGTGGTGAACGGTCTTGGCAGCGGAATTTCCTTTAAAGGCCCGGATAAACTCTTCGTCTTCCTCAAAAAAGCTCATCAGAAGCCGGTGGAGATAGGGATTTTTCACCTGTGCTGCACAGCCTAAAAGTTCCTGGTACATGGTATCTACGTTCTTATCGCTTACCGGAAGGTAATTTCCCGGGTCATACTCTCCCTCTCCGGCTTTTCTGGCCCGTTTGATGCTTACCTGCAGACTTCCCTGAAAGCTGGTCACATCTCCCACTACGTCTATGTAATCCAAAGGATCAAATTCATCAATTCCCAGAGAGTTTGGCTCCCAGATCTTTCCGTCTATGGTTCCGGTTTTGTCCTGAAGGATCACGTTTTCATAAGGCTTTCCGTTTTTGGTCACAGCCGCCTGTTTATGCTTGCATAAATAAATTCCTGATATTTTTTCTCCTTCACGGAGTTCGCTGATAAATTTCATGGTTTTATGCCCTTTCTATTTTGCCCTTAATGTTACTTCAAAAGATACCTCCACATACCCTTCTGTCCCCTGGCGCATAGCTTTCACATCGATGGTCTCTCCTGCTTTGCAGGCTTTCAGTTGCTGTTGATATCCCTTTACCGTTTCCACAGTCTCTCCGTTAATCTCAGTGATCACATCACCGTTCTGGATCCCTACCTGCATAGCCGGGGAGTCCACTTCTACCTCTTCCACGAAAACGCCTTTGGGAATTCCCTTCTTTTCAGAAATTTCTGAAGTAATATTGGTACCGGTCACTCCCATGTAGATCATGTCCTGATTATCCGACAGTGTTTGAATCAGTTCCCTGCTGTCTGAGACAGACAGGCCTGTGATCAGATTCTGGGTATCCTCACTGGCAAAAGACTGGGCAATAATACCGATGATCTCTCCATCCAGATTTACGATCACACCGCTGCCCTGACTGCTTCCGGCAATGTCCGTAGTGATCAGACCGTATTGGGCATCTACTCTGGACACAGTATTGGATGTGGAGGTTACGATTCCGTAACCGACAGAATCACTATACCCCATAGGACTGCCAATTGCAAGTACTGGTTCTCCCTGCTTTACATTATAGGACTCGCCCAGCGGAGCTATGGCTATGGCCTGCTGGGTCTCTGCAGGCACCTCAGATTTTGCAACTTTTAAAATGGCAACGCCTGTGTTGCTGTCTGCTTTCTGGAACCGGGCTTCATTTATAGTTCCATCACAGAAAGTCACTTCAATCCGATCTACATTTTCCACAATCCTGTACTCCGTGAGTATATAGTATTCCTGTCCGCTTTCCGCTACCAGAAGTCCGGAGATCTGACTTTCATAGGGTGTCTGGAACCAATCCTGGTCATTTTGCCGGCTATTGACAGTTACGATTGCTTTTTCCGCCTCCTGGGCAGTGGCAAAAATATCGGAATACAATGTCTGATAGTCTTCCGGAGTCATTTCCTGAATAATGGTCGTCTGCTCCGTTTGTGTATCTTCCTGGTCCTCCTGGACTTCTTCCTGCTCTTCTTCTGTCTCCTGTGTGCCGTTCTGGAACTGTACTTCCCGGTCGCTTTGCCGCTCTTCGGCCCGCTGGAGCAGACCCGGCGCCAGGGCGCCGAAAACCATGGCCGCAGCCAGGCCGAAAACCGCTCCGGATCCTGCCAGCTTTCCTATCTGCCTTGCCAGCTTTTTCTTATCCAATGGCTTGGCCTTTATGGTTTCTTTCATAAATTCATAAGAATCCCCGGGTTCCCCTTTCTCTGTTCCGGCTGCCTCTTCCCGGGAATCCTGACTTACCTGGGCAGCCTCATTTTCCTGGCTTTCCTTTTCTTCTCCTGTCTCTTCTTTGACTGTTTCTCTCAGGTTTTCTTCCCGATCAAACTCTTCTTTTCTATCTTCGCCCATATTCCTTGCTCTCCATGTGTCAGATTTCAGAATGCTCTCTGGCATATTTTTGTCTATTATACTGAAAATTTATGAACTTTTTATGAAGAATATACAAATATTCCTCTCTGCTTCGGAAAAAAAGGGCTCCAAAAGCTTTTCATTCCCGGGTATTTCATGTAGAATAGAATGGACATAAAATTTGATTTTAACAAGGTGAAGAAGATGAACGAAAAAGCATTAAAGACTTTAGAATATGATAAGATCATAGAACTTCTGGAAGGCTTTGCTACTTCCCCTATGGGAAAAGATATGTGCCGTCGCCTTACCCCTTCTGAAGATCTTGAAGAGATAGAGGTACTCCAGCAGGAAACTGCCGATGCCCTGGCAAGAGTCTATCAGAAAGGCTCCCTCTCCTTCGGTGGGGTAAAGGATATCCGGGGATCTTTAAAAAGACTGGAGATCGGTGGAACACTGGGAACCGGAGAGTTTCTGGATATTGCCGGTCTTCTGGAAAATGCCGGCCGGGCAAAGTCCTATTCCCGGCGGGATACAGAGGATGTGCATACAGACTCTCTGGACCCCATGTTTGAAGTTCTGGAACCTCTCACTCCTCTGTCCACAGAAATCCGCCGCTGTATCCTGTCTCCGGAGGAAATCGCAGATGATGCCAGTCCGGGACTCCGTCAGGTCCGCCGGAATATGAAGAACATTAATGAAAAGATCCACAGCCAGCTGGCTTCCTATATCAGTGGAAGTTCCAGGACCTACCTCCAGGACGGGGTGATCACCATGCGGAACGGCCGGTACTGCATTCCCGTAAAATCCGAGTACAGAGGCCAGGTTCCCGGTATGATCCACGACCAGTCCTCTACCGGTTCTACGGTTTTTGTGGAACCTATGGCTGTGGTAAAGCTGAACAACGACCTTCGGGAAATGGAAGTAAAGGAGCAGGCGGAAATCGAAAAGATTCTTTCCAGCCTCAGCCAGACTGCGGCAGAAAACCTGGAGCTGATCCAGGATGATCAGAAAGTCCTGGCTCAGCTGGACTTTATCTTTGCCCGTGCCCTTCTGGCCAAATCTCAGAACGCCACAGAACCCCGTTTTAATACAGAGGGGATCATTGATCTGAAAAAAGCCCGGCATCCCCTGATTGAAAAACATCAGGTGGTACCCATTGATATCCGTCTGGGAGAAGATTTTGACCTTCTGGTAGTCACCGGTCCCAATACAGGAGGTAAAACTGTTTCCTTAAAAACAGTAGGACTTCTTACCCTTATGGGCCAGTCAGGACTCCACATTCCTGCCTTCGATAATTCCCGGCTCAGCGTTTTCCGGGAAGTCTACGCCGATATCGGAGACGAGCAGAGTATTGAACAGTCCTTAAGTACCTTTTCCTCCCATATGACGAATGTTGTCCGGTTCCTGGAAAAGGCAGACCGGGATTCTCTGGTTCTTTTTGACGAGCTGGGAGCAGGAACAGATCCCACCGAGGGAGCCGCTCTTGCCATTGCGATCCTGTCCCATCTTCACAGTCAGGGAATCCGAACTATGGCTACCACACACTACAGTGAGCTTAAAGTCTATGCCCTTTCTACGGAAGGGGTGGAAAATGCTTCCTGTGAATTTGATGTAGAAACCCTTCGTCCTACCTACCGGCTTCTCATCGGTATTCCGGGAAAAAGCAATGCCTTTGCGATCTCCAGCAAGCTGGGACTGCCGGATTTCATTATCGACAAGGCTAAAGAGCAGATCAGTCAGGAAGACGAATCCTTCGAGGATGTTCTCTCTTCTCTGGAAGAAAGCCGGAAGACCATTGAGTCCGAACAGGAAGAAATTGAAAAATACAAAGAAGAGATCAAAGAACTAAAGGCCCGGTTAGAGGCAAAACAGGATAAACTGGATCAACAGAAAGAAAAGATCCTGCGAAATGCCAATGAGGAAGCTTACCGGATCCTCCGGGAGGCCAAGGAATATGCCGATCAGACCATGAAGATCTTTAACAAGGCGGGAAAAGAAACTTTAAGCGCTAAAGAACTGGAAGCCCAGAGAGATAAGCTTCGGAAAAAAGCAGACTCTGCCGGAAAGAAAATAGCATTAAAGACTCCGGCGAAAAAGAAATCTTCCCTTACTGCAAAGGATATTTCCCTGGGGGACAGTGTCCGGGTATTAAGTCTGAACGTGAAAGGAACCATCAGTTCCAGACCGGATTCCAAAGGTATGGTCTATGTGCAGATGGGAATCCTTCGCTCAAAGGTATCCCTTTCTGATCTGGAGCTCATCGATGAGCCGGTGATCACCGGACCTTCCCTTCAGAGGACCGGAGCAGGAAAGATCCGTATGAATAAATCCGCCTCTGTGAGGACAGAGATCAATCTTTTAGGAAAAACTGTAGACGAAGCCATCGGAGAGCTGGACAAATATCTGGATGACGCCTATCTGGCTCATTTAAGCAGCGTCCGGATCGTCCACGGAAAAGGTACCGGCGCCTTGCGAAAAGGTATTCATAACTATCTGAAGCGGCTGAAATATGTGGATAATTTCCATCTGGCGGAATTCGGAGAAGGAGACGCCGGCGTGACTATCGTAGAATTTAAAAAGTAAGGGGGATATAAATGGCTGTAAAACAGAAAGTACTCATTGTAGACGATGATAACAATATTGCAGAGCTGATCTCTCTGTATCTTACAAAAGAATGCTATGACACGAAGATCGTAAATGACGGGGAAGAAGCCCTAAAAGCCTTCACCTCCTTTGCACCCAATCTGATCCTGCTGGATCTGATGCTCCC
>DXFG01000272.1 GCA_019114545.1 Candidatus Blautia pullistercoris
AGATTGGACTGCCGGAATGCAGAAGTTCATCTGTATTCCCTGATCCTTGATGAGAAAAGTCTGGAAAAAAGACTGAATAAAGATATATGCCAGGGACTGCGGCAAAAAGATGTGTTAGAGCGGAGTATCCGGCGGCTTCCTCTGTACGAAAAACTAAATACGAAGAAAATTCATGTTTCCAGACAAACACCGGAGGAGACAGCAGCCGCAATACTGAGGGATACAGGGATAGAAGACAATGAGAAAGAAGAGGAAAAGAAAATGGAAAATATAAATGAAACGGAAAGTGCATTTCCCGAAGATTTGGAAAGTCTGAAAAAAGAGCTGGAAGCTTACCGGAAAATGCACAGAGGAGTTCAGCAGGAGTATGATTCCATTGTACGACAGATGGAAAAACAGAAAGAAGCCGGCAGGGCCAAGTCCGCCACCTACCGTCAGCTTATGGGGCGGAAGCTGACCTACGGCACTATGCTGGATCTATATAAATTATACGATTTGGAGGAGTGAACACAGACCTGCTGTGAGGAATATACCCGTTGCTTGCAGGAACGGATTAGAGAGGGGGAAACTAAAGTGGCTGCGGTGAAAGTGATTTCTCTTACAAAAGAGTATGGAGATGGAGAAAGTTATATTAAAGCAGTGGACAATGTATCACTTACCATTGGGAAAGAAGAATTTGCAGCAGTTGTAGGAGCTTCGGGAAGTGGAAAGACCACATTATTAAATTTGATCGGAGGTCTGGAGTATCCTACCCATGGAGTGGTTTATGTAGATGGAGTGGATATTACCCAATTATCTGCAGAGGAGCAGACTTGTTTTCGACGGCAGCATATTGGTTTTATTTTTCAGAAATATAATCTGATCCCTGCCATGAATATATTTGAGAATATTGTCCTTCCTGCAAAGCTGATGGATCGGAAAATCGATAAAGAAGAAGTTTTCCGGCTGGCAGAGGATCTGGAAATCCAGGATAAACTTTTTCAAACGCCTGATACCCTGTCCGGCGGGCAGCAGCAGAGGGCAGCTATTGCCAGGGCAATTTTTACCCGTCCTGCAATTCTTTTAGGAGATGAGTTAACTGGTAATCTGGATTCCAAAACCAGAGTCTCTGTGATGAAACTTTTAAAAGAAACCTGCAGGAAATACAGGCAGACCTTACTGATCGTCACTCATGATAAAACAGTTGCCGCCATGGCAGACCGGATTATCTGCATGAAAGACGGAAGGATCGTGGAAAATGAAAAAGTATAATTATGATCGGACTGCGCAGCAAGTGCTTCTGGATTCTTATAGAAAACAAAATAGAGGTAAGAACCGTCTCTTGCTCCTGGCAGTCACGCTTACTGTAAGTGTGATCTATTGTATTTTAAGTTTTGCCTATGGAAAGATACAGACCGATATTCAAAAAAACATCCGGGCAGACGGAATGGCTGTATCTGTATATATAGAAAATGGAACAGAAGAAATGGCAGAGCAGTTAAAATCCCTGCCCTACATAGCCAAAACCGGAAAAGAAAAATTTGCCGGAAAATTATTGGATCAAAATATAAAATACTGCGACTGCGTGGCAGCAGATGAAACCGGATTTCAGGAAATGCTCTCTCCGGCATATACACAGATTGTGGGAAGCTATCCCGAACAGGAAAATGATATTATGCTTTCTGCCAAAACATTGGAGTATTTGGGAATTTCAGAACCACAGATCGGAATGGAATTAGATCTGGACTTTTACTGGAATGATATTTTCCACAGTGATGGGACCGGAGAGCAGACATTCTGTCTTTCCGGCTATTTTACTGATTACCAGAATTCGTCAGCGGCTTCCTCCATTGCATTTTTGTCAGAAAAGAAACTGACAGAAAATGGGATCAACTGGGACTCCTGCAGAGTACTGCTGGATACCCGGAGTCATGGGCTTAGCGGTATTCAGATAGAAAACAAGTTAAAAGAAGATGTCCGCTTAACAGAAGATCAAAGAATTGTAAGTACAGACTCTGCTTTTTACCGGGCAGTAGAAGGTATGATGGGAAGCTTGGGATTTGCAGTTGTATTTTCCTTTCTGATCCTGCTGTGTATGTTTTTATGTGTCTATAATATTTTAAATCTTTCATTGGCGGAAGACCTGCGGCAATACGGTCTTTTGGAAGTGATCGGAGTACAGCAAAAGCAGATTATCAAAGTGATGTTTTGGCAGATGTTAGAAATCGCTGCGAAAGGAAGTTTTACCGGAGGTATGGCAGGGGCTTTTGCAGTGTTGGTTATCCTTCCATTAGTGATCAGAAAGATGTATCTGGAACAGGCTTCGGAATTAGAAAGACTCTCTCTTTTCCACCCGGGTTTTCTTCTCATAGCTATGGTCCCAACTGCTGTCACCATATGTTTGGCAGTTTTTTTAGTCAAAAGAAAGATCAGCCATCTAAGTCCTCTGGAATGTCTGAATTATGAGGAAATACCTTTAACAAAAGGTCAAGAAAAAGCTCATAAAATGAAGAGCCTTATAAGCCACAGAAGACACCCGGAAATCTATTTGGCCAGAAAATATTTATTCCGAAGCAGAAAGGCTTTTTTCATTACAATTATCTCATTGACCATAGGGTGCGGAATAGCCCTTGCCTCTTCCGTGATAGTACGAGGCGTTGATATCCAGAACCGTTTTTTAAAAGAGCCGGATTTCCGGATTGGCATTACACAGGAAGCTTGCCAAACATTAATGGAAACATCTCCAGATACGGAAAACATGGTCTTTTTTTCAAAAGACCTGCTGGAAGATATAGAACAGACTGCCGGAAACAGTATGGGAAATGAATCACAGCTTTTTGGATTTTATCCTATTATTGGGACAAACGGGAGAGAAAGCATTAAATTATTAAACCAGGGAGAAGAGGCGGCAACAGTAATCCAAACACTCACCACTGTAGAAAAGGAGCAGCTCCAGTCATATATTCAAAAACAGGAGCAGACGGCGGACTGGGAAACTTTTGAATATGAAAACGGTACATTTCTTCTCCATGACCATAGGTTGTCAGAAACTGTTGCAGAAAAAGCTATGCAGCAAGTTGGAAAAGAAATAGAAGTTTACGACCTTGTTCCGGTAGGAACTGAAATGTCCGGGCTGATTCCGGAAACATTGATAAATTGCGGATATCTGGACATTACAGAAGAACAATTCCCAGATCTGAACTTGTGCTGGGATGGAAGAAATACCAATATTCTCCTTGTTACAGAGGATACCTACGGGAAACTGACAAAAAAATTAACGCCACAGATTTTTACTGTCAGCTTCGATGTAGAAGGGAAGCAGGAAAATTCTATAAAGTCCCAGTTAAAAGACTTTATCCAGAAGAAAAATATGGAATTTCAGGCGGAAACAGGATATTCTGATAAATTAAATATGCTGCAGATAGAATGCAAATCAGATCTCCTTGCAAAAGAACAGAATTATATTCAGACAAGCCGGCTG
>DXFG01000273.1 GCA_019114545.1 Candidatus Blautia pullistercoris
GGAATTGTAACAGAAGATATGGCCAGGGAGAGCACAGTGGATGGTTTTAAAGAACCGGAAGAGTCTGTAAGATATATGATCAGTGCCCTGCAGAAAGAGGATCTGGATATGGGCCTTCGGGGATTCCCTATTGATGAGAAGATTCTGGGGATCAATGCGGGAGAAGCACTGGACTTTCTGGGAGAATTTTCTACCAACATCACCTACATGCCGTCAGAATGGAGAGAATTTGTTCCGGTATCCTCTTCTGAAATTACAAAAGACTATACGGAGATATTCCGCAGTCTGGAGAGCCAGTTTGCCGGTAAGAATGTAACCGTAGAAGCTGTTAGAGCACTTATGCCCCAAAAGCAGATGGGGACCCAGTATCACCGGAATTCTCAGCAGATATGCCAGATCTGGGGTGCTGACAGCAGAATAGAAGCTCTTGCAAAGCTGACGGTAGACGGAGCGGATTATGCATTGCCTGTAACCTTATTCCGGTATGATGATTTCTGGAAGACAGACAGTTTTGAAGCTTCTTTATTAGAAGAAAGCGGCATATTTTCATGTGACAGTGAGAAATATGACGAACTGACAGATGAAAAAGAGGAAGAAGCGTTAGAGGAATTCCTTGAGGATTCAGACAAAGAGAAAAGCCGGGAGCAGACGGAAGAAGAGGAGGAAGAAATCCTTCCGGAGGAGGCTTTATTGCCGGCAAATTATGTACTTTATAATACCGTTTTCTCTCAGACTCCGGAAAAGGCCATTGAAAATTTCATACTTTCCATGCAGAAAAATGATCTGTCAAGTATGATGATCTACACAGACCTTTATGGAGAAGAAGATCCTTTAAGCCAGGATCTTGCAGAAATCCTGATCAGACAGGGAGAAGTAGCAGAACAGATCCAGACTTTTTATTATTACCTCATGGGAAATGAATTTGCTGCCACAGAAAATGTTTCCCTGGATGAATTGGGAATGACAGGCGAGGAGATCAGCAGCAGTCTGGAATTAAGTGAGATCGTATATCTGGATCTGAACAATGTCCTGAAGATTAAAGATGATGAATATGCAGCTTTCTATTATTTTAATGGAAAACATTATATGTCCGGCTTCAATATGAAGGAATATGGTCAGGGATGGAAGATTGAGGAGCTTTCCTGTGCTTCCATGGGCCTGGATAAGGGACAGGTAAAGGAACTGACGGAAACAGAATATAATAAGATCATAAAGGAATACAGTTAAAATGGAGAAAACAACGGAGAAGATTCCCAAGATCATACACTATTGCTGGCTTGGGGGGAAAGAAAAACCTCAGGATGTGCAGCAATATATGAATGGATGGAAAGAAAAACTGAAAGACTATGAGATTAAGGAATGGAATGAAAAAACCTTTCCTTTCAAAGATATTCACTGCAGATATCTGGCAGAAGCCATGGAAAATAAAAAATGGGCTTTTGTGACAGACTATATGAGGCTGTATATTCTCTATCAGTACGGGGGCATCTATTTGGACACAGATGTAGAACTTCTGAAATCACTGGATGATTTCCTGGACTGTGAATCTTTTATAGGTTTAGAGAGCAGCTACACCCTCTGTACGGCAGTGATAGGGGCGAAACCGGGACAGGCATGGCTGAAAGAACTGCTGGATGAATATGACAAAAGGATATTTATCAGCGAAAAAGGAAAAATGGATACCATGCCAAATTCACAGTATATTTTTAACTACTTATCGGAAAAGGAAAGACTGGCTTACACAAAAGAGGTCCAGAGACTTTCCAATGGGATGATCATTTATCCTCAGGAATATTTTTCCCCTATGAATTATCTGACTATGCAGACAAATGTAACAGAAAAGACATATGGGATCCATCACTATAAAGGAACCTGGAAGTCTGGCAGAGAAAGAAAGAAGGATCAGATACAGGGAGCGATTACCAGGATCATAGGAGAAAAAAACCGGAAAAGACTTAAGAAATTATTGAAGGGATAAAAAATGGGCAAATGCTACTATATTACAGAGGAAAGCGGCAAAGAGTTTAACGCCTTGACAAAGGCCAGGGAAGATGTAAATCACATTCTGGATTCTCTGGGCTGGGAGAGAATGACTGTACACAGAAAAAAAGAAAATCAGAATAAGCTGATCCATTATCTGCGAATGGGATTTCTGACGCCAACAGACTGGAAAAAAATAGGACAGCGCATGGAAACAGACGGGGTGCTGCTGATACAGTTCCCCATACTTAACAGCCTTTTCTTTAATAACATTGCCGCAGGGATACTGGAAAAAACAAAAGTGAAAAAGAATATTAAGATCATTGTATTGATCCATGATTTGGATTCCATACGTTTTCCCGGGGAAAAAGAGAAGCAGGAAAACCATGAAAAGAACTTCTGGGATCTGGCAGATGTGATCATTGTGCATAATTACAGAATGAAGGAATATCTTCAGAAACAGGGCGTTCAAAAGCCTATGATCGAGCTTGGCATTTTCGACTATCTTATGGAGAAAAAAGAGATCAGGGAAAGGAAAAGCCATTTCCGGGAAGTGGTCATTGCCGGCAATCTGAATGGAAATAAGACCCAGTATCTGAGAGAACTGCGGAAATTGAAAACACTGGACTTCCGTCTGTACGGTCCGGGCTTTGAAGAAGGCATGAAGGACCAGAATGTAGTATATAAAGGAGTTTATCCCCCGGACCAGCTTCCGGATAAGATCCGGGGCGGATGGGGGCTGATCTGGGACGGCAGCAGCCTGAACGGCTGTCAGGGTAACTATGGGGAATACCTGAAATACAACAATCCTCATAAAACGTCCTTCTATCTTGCCATGGAAATGCCGGTGATCATCTGGAAGAAAGCGGCTATGGCCAGATTTGTGGAAGAAAACCAGATCGGGATCACCGTAGACAGTCTGGAAGAACTGCCGGATATCCTGAATCAGATTTCCTATGAAAAATACAAAGAAATTGCGGGAAATACCAGAAAGATTTCCGAGAAGATCCGGGCAGGGAAATATCTGGAAGAAGCACTGAAAGAGAGCAGAAAATATGTTTGAGAAACAGGGAGACTTAGTCAGCATCATCGTACCGGTCTATAATGTGGAGAAATATCTGAAAAAATGCCTTGACAGTCTGATCGATCAGACCTACCGAAATCTGCAGATCATCCTGGTGGACGACGGCTCCAAAGACAGTTCAGGAACCATCTGCGACCGCTATGCCGCACAAGACAACAGGATACAGGTGATACACAAAAAACAGTCCGGGGTATCCGCTGCAAGAAATACAGGGCTGGAAGCTGTAAAAGGAAATTATATCTGCTTTGCAGACTCGGACGACTGGATCGATGAAAAAATGATAGAAACCATGTATGAAAACATGGTGGAGGAGAAAGCTCAGATATCTATTATAGGTTATGACATGGTGTGGGAGGATGGAAAGACCCAGAAAAAGTCTGATGAAAATGCCTACTATGTCTGGAACCAGAGAGAAGCAATTGCCCAGTGGATGACACAGAAAATCTTCAAGGGATTTATGTGGGATAAAATGTTTGCCCGGGAAATTTTTGAGGGAATCCGCTTCCCGGAGGACAGAAGCTATATGGAAGACGTGGCCATCGGACTGAATCTGTTCGCAAGGGCGGACAAGGTGGTATACAGCGGGAAGATCGGATACCATTACCTGCAGAGACAGGGGAGCGCTACAAACAGCGGCTTTCAGGAAAGAGAACTGCTGGGGATTACAGAAGCAGAGAAGATGATACTCTTTTCTAAAGAACATCAGGGGATATATGATAAGGAAGCTTACTCAAGGCTTCTGATCAATGTCTATACGATACTGGAAAGAATCGTCCTTACCGGAAACAAAAAGGATAAAGAAAAGATACCGGAATTGAAGAAGGTGCTTCGGGAGTATAGAGGGTATTTAAAGGGAGGGGCGGTGAATAGGTATACGCAGCCGTTTGTAAAATTAATTTGTATAGGTATACCACCAGCGATAACGGTGAAGGCGAGACAAGTTCTGATAGA
>DXFG01000274.1 GCA_019114545.1 Candidatus Blautia pullistercoris
CGCTCTGATACGCCTTGCTTTTGATTTTTAAATTTAGGAGGAAGTAAAATGAATACAGAATTATTAGAAGCATTGGATATTCTGGAAAAAGAGAAATCCATCAGCAAAGAAACTCTTTTAGAGGCTATTGAGCAGTCTTTGATCCAGGCCTGTAAAAACCACTTCGGAAAGGCAGACAATGTAAAGGTCAATATTAATCCCCAAACCTGTGATTTCGGAGTGTTTGCAGAGAAAACAGTAGTGGAAGAAGTGGAGGATCCGGTGACAGAGATCAGCCTGGCAGATGCAAAGATGATGAATTCTCAGTATGAGCTGGGGGATATCGTAAATGTAGAAATCAAATCCAAGCAGTTTGGGCGTATCGCCACACAGAATGCGAAAAATGTCATCCTCCAGAAAATCCGCGAGGAAGAAAGAAAAGTAATTTTTAATGAATATTACGCAAAAGAGAAAGATGTAGTTACCGGTATTGTTCAGCGAAATATGGGAAGAAATTACAGCATTAACCTTGGAAAGGCAGATGCAATCCTGACAGAAAATGAACAGGTAAAGACAGAGGTGTTCAAGCCTACAGAAAGGATCAAAGTCTATATCCTGGAAGTAAAGGATACACCAAAAGGACCTAAGATTCTGGTGTCCAGAACTCATCCGGAACTGGTGAAACGTCTCTTTGAGGCTGAGGTCACAGAAGTAAAAGACGGTACAGTAGAGATCAAGAGCATTGCCAGAGAAGCCGGTTCCAGGACCAAGATCGCTGTATGGAGCAATGATCCGGATGTAGATCCGGTAGGAGCCTGCGTAGGTATGAACGGTGCCAGGGTAAATTCCATTGTAGAAGAGTTAAGAGGAGAGAAGATCGACATTATCAACTGGAGCGACAACCCGGCGATCCTGATCGAAAATGCCTTAAGCCCTGCAAAAGTAATTTCGGTTATGGCAGATCCTGAGGAGAAAAATGCCATGGTCATCGTGCCGGACTTCCAGCTCTCTCTGGCTATTGGAAAAGAGGGACAGAACGCAAGACTGGCTGCCAGACTTACTGGATTTAAGATTGATATCAAGAGTGAGACTCAGGCCAGGGAATCCGGGGACTTTGATTTCTATGAGCAGGAATATGAAAACGGATACGAGGAAGTACAGGAAATCGAAGCAGAGATTCCGGAAGCTGACAATTATACGGACTATGAAGATTATGAGGATAAAACCTCAGAAGAATAGGGGGATCATATGGCGGCAGTTCGGAAAATCCCCATGCGCAAGTGCGTGGGCTGCGGAGAAATGAAAAGTAAAAAAGAGATGCTCAGAGTACTGAAGACCACAGAAAATCAGGTGATCCTGGATGCTACAGGCCGGAAGAATGGCAGAGGCGCTTATCTTTGTTTTCATAAAGAATGTCTGAAAAAAGCCATAAAGAATAAAGGGCTGGAGCGTTCATTAAAAATGGAGATTCCTCAGACGATTTATGAGCATCTTGAAAAGGAGTTTGAAGAACTTGAGAATACCTGAAGAACTATCTCTTGCAGGCCTGGCGGCTAAAGCCGGAAAGGTGGTAAGCGGTGAATTTGCCACAGAGAAGGCAGTAAAGACCGGAAAGGCATTTCTGGTGATAACCGCCCGGGATGCTTCAGAGAATACAAAGAAAAAATTTTATGATATGTGCAGATATTATCAGGTGCCGATTTACACCATTGGATCAAAGGAGGAGTTGGGAAGGTCCATAGGAAAGGAATACCGGGCGTCTCTGGCGCTTACAGATGAAAACTTTTCCAGGGCCGTTATAAATAAAATCGAAAAGACAAGACATGAACAATAGAAGGAGGACAATATATGTCAACAGTGAGAGTTTATGAACTCGCAAAAGAATTGAACGTAAGCAATAAAGAGGTTTTGGATTTCCTGAAATCAAAAAACATAGATCTGACCAGCCATATGAGCAATGTAGAGGATGAACATGTGCGGATGGTCCGGGAGAATTTCAAGAAAGGAAACGTTTCTGCTCAGAGTGCAGGAAAACAGGGAGAAGGGGAACGTCCCAAGAAGAAATTTATCCAGGTATTCCGTCCCCAGAATGCCAGCCATATGCCGGAGAGAAAGCAAAGACCCAGGCAGCAGGCAAGACCGGGACAGGAGCAGAGAGGCGATAACAAACGCCGGGAAAATCTCCAGGGAGACAACAGAGGCAATGCAGGGGGCATGAGACAGGAGAACCGGAATAACCGTCCGAATAATGGCAGAACAAACAGTCAGAATGGAGAAAATCGTCAGAACCGTCCCGGAAACAGCGGGGAAAACCGCCAGCAGGGCCGCTTCCATAACAACAATGGAGAGGGCCGTTTCAATAACCGGAACAATAGCAATGAAGGACGTCAGGGCGGCCGCTTTGGCGGAAATCAGGAGCATTCAAACAACCGGGGAGAACGCCCGAACCGTCAGAATAGCAACGGGGACCGTTCCCAGGGACGTTTTAATAATGGAGAGAACCGCGCCCGTTCCTTCGGAGATAATCGCCAGCAGGGCCGTTTCGGAGGAAAGAATGAGGGCCGTGGAGATTCCAGAAGAGAGCAGAGTAATAAATTTGAAAGTCCGAATCTGGAATTTGTAGAAAAAGACAGCCGGAAGGCAAACAGAGAAAATAAGAAGAAAGACAACAGAAGAGACGAGTATCAGAATCAGAGCAGAAGACCCAACCAGGGAGGTCGTCGTCAGACACAGAGAATTCCCAAAGCTCTTCAGCTTCAGAAGCCTTCTTCTCATCCAAAAGAGGAGAAAAAAGAAGAAGTAAAAGAGATTACTCTTCCGGAAAAAATGACCATCCGTGAACTGGCAGATAAGATGAAGATGCAGCCTTCAGTGATCGTAAAGAAACTTTTTATGGAAGGCATCATGGTAACGGTCAATCATGAGATCGACTTTGAGAAAGCCCAGGAGATTGCTCTGGACTACGATATTATCGCAGAGCCTGAAGAAAAGGTAGATGTGATCGGCGAGCTGTTAAAGGATGAAGAGGATGAAGAAAGCACCCTGGTTCCAAGACCGCCGGTAGTCTGTGTTATGGGGCATGTAGACCATGGAAAAACTTCCCTTCTGGACTGTATCCGGAAGACGCATGTGACGGATCGTGAGGCTGGAGGAATTACCCAGCATATTGGCGCTTATATGGTAGATATTAATGGTCAGAAGATCACTTTCCTGGATACCCCGGGACATGAAGCTTTTACCGCTATGCGTATGAGAGGAGCCAATGCCACGGATATTGCCGTGCTGGTAGTAGCAGCCGACGATGGTGTTATGCCTCAGACTATTGAAGCAATCAATCATGCCAAGGCAGCAGGAGTGGAAATCATTGTTGCTATCAACAAGATCGATAAACCGAGTGCCAATGTGGAAAGAGTAAAACAGGAGCTTTCTGAATACGAGCTGATTCCGGAAGACTGGGGCGGCAGTACCATCTTCGTGCCGGTTTCCGCTCATACAGGAGAAGGAATCAACACACTTCTGGAAATGATCCTGCTGACCGCAGAGGTTTCGGAACTGAAAGCAAATCCAAACAGAAGAGCCAGAGGTCTGGTCATCGAGGCAAAACTGGACAAAGGAAAAGGCCCGGTAGCTACGATCCTGGTACAGAAGGGCACCCTTCATGTAGGAGATTTTATCGCAGCAGGCGCCTGCTCCGGTAAAGTAAGAGCTATGATCGATGACAAGGGAAGAAAAGTAAAAGAAGCAGGTCCTTCTACCCCGGTAGAGATCCTGGGATTGAATGATGTGCCTAACGCCGGAGAAATCCTGGTAGTGACAGAAAATGATAAAGAGGCAAAACATTTTGCGGCAACCTTTGTATCTGAGAATAAAAACCGGCTTTTGGAGGAGACTAAATCTAAAATGTCTCTGGATGACCTGTTCAGCCAGATCCAGGCAGGCAATCTGAAAGAACTGCCCATCATCGTTAAGGCTGATGTACAGGGTTCCGTGGAAGCTGTAAAGCAGAGTCTGGTAAAACTGTCCAACGAAGAAGTGGTAGTCAAAGTGATCCACGGAGGCGTAGGTGCTATTAACGAGTCCGATGTGTCTCTGGCCAGTGCTTCCAATGCAATCATTATCGGATTTAATGTAAGACCTGACGCTACAGCAAAATCCATTGCTGAACAGGAGGGCGTAGATCTCCGTCTTTACAGAGTCATCTATCAGGCCATTGAGGATGTGGAAGCTGCCATGAAGGGTATGCTGGATCCTGTTTATGAGGAAAAGGTCATCGGTCATGCAGAGATCCGTCAGATCTTCAAAGCTTCCGGCGTAGGAAATATTGCCGGTTCTTATGTGACAGACGGTATATTCCAGAGAAACTGCAAGGTACGTATTTCCAGAGAAGGAGAGCAGATCTATGAAGGAGAGCTGGCTTCTCTGAAGCGGTTTAAAGATGATGTAAAAGAAGTTAAGGCAGGCTATGAATGCGGTCTTGTCTTTGAAGGTTTCAATGACATTAAAGAAGAAGATCAGGTAGAAGCCTACATCATGGTGGAAGTGCCAAGATAGGCCGAAGCCGGGAAGGAAATTATGAGAAAAAACAGTATAAAAAATACCCGGATCAACGCAGAGGTCCAGCATGAGCTGGCCAATCTGATCCGGGGAGGGATCAAAGATCCCCGCATCCATCCAATGACCTCGGTGACGTCTGTGGAGGTTGCGCCGGATCTGAAAACATGCAGAGCGTATATCAGCGTACTGGGAGATGAAGAAGAAAAAAGGAATACCCTTCAGGGCCTGAAAAATGCGGAAGGGTATATCCGCAGACAGCTGGCGAAAACCATAAATCTCCGGAACACCCCCGAAATTCGTTTTATTCTGGACGAATCCATCGAGTACGGTGTTGCCATGTCGAAACTCATTGATGAAGTGAGCAAAAAAGAAGACGCACAGGAGGTGCAGGAAGA
>DXFG01000275.1 GCA_019114545.1 Candidatus Blautia pullistercoris
CATTATATAATTCCAGCAGTTCCTTCTTTTCCTGAAATACCATAGTAAATACCGAGGATTTATAGGTGCGGTTTGCAGTTACTTCTTTGTCTTGTGCCATAGACAGACCTCCTTGTTCATTGTATTAGGCAGAAGGTCTCTCCTCTGTAAATACCCTGAGAAACCTCTCTGCCAGTTTCATGGAATTTTTAAAGCATTGAGATTTCTGAGAAAAGTTTTCAAGAAATATAGACGGAACATTATGTCCCATAGATAAGAACTTAAGAAATATAATGCTTTACCTGTATTTTATCATGTTCCTTAAACACTTTGCAATAATGAATTGACTTTGCATATACTGTGTAGTACGATATACCTTGTTAAGGAGGGTATTATGAATATTGAAAAATGGAAATCTCAGATATTGCGGGGAACCCTGGAATACTGTGTTCTTCTCTTGCTGAGACAGACTCCCCGTTACGGTTACGAGATCCTTCAGGAACTAAATGCTTATCCTTTTATTGCTTCTACAGAAAGCACCATCTATCCTTTGCTCAGAAGACTTGAAAAAGAAGGGTATCTTTATTCATTTTGGAGAGATTCTGCAGAAGGGCTCCCTCCAAGAAAATATTACGCCCTGACTGACGAGGGGCAGCAATATCTGAACGTCTTATCAAAGGAATGGAACAATTTATCAAATATTATCTCAGCCTTGAAAGGAGGATCCCCATGAACCAATCCCTGGAAAAATATCTGACTGCGGTGGACCGTCACCTGAAACCCCTTCCGGTTTCTGAAAGAGCCGATATCGTAAAAGAAATTAAAAGTACAATGCTGGAAATGGAAAGTGAACAGATGTCTTCCAAACAGATCCTGGATCGTTTAGGGAGTCCAAAAGATCTGGCAAAAGCTTATCTGAAAGATCTGCTGGTAAAAGAAAAAAGATGCAGTATAAAAAGATTTTTAATCTTATGGGCCTTCTATACAGCTGCAGGATTTTCCGGTATGGTCGTCATCCCTGTTTTGGCAGTTATTGCTCCTGTCTTCCTATTATGTGGAATAGCCGCACCTGTCCTGAGCGCTGTAAAAATGTTTGACTATCTGTTAAATCTGCAAATTCCCTTTATCCAGAATATGCAGATCGTTTTTTATGGCCTTATAGACTTGAACCCTGTGGCGGAGTTTTTCTGTTCTGCATTCTTTGGGATCCTTCTTTTCTTCCTGGGCCGGGGAGCATGGAAGCTGTTGCTCCTGTATCTGGAAAAATTAAGCCGTACAAAAAAGAGTTTATCATAACATAAGCCGTTCTCTGTCTGTTTAAATGCTATACAAAAGCAAGGAGCTGGTACATTAATCAAAATCGAGAATATTTATACATTTTATTGCTCAGTCTGTGCCGCTTTGAGCCTATGGCCTCAAAGCTATGCTCGACAAATTCCCATAAAATGTATAAATATTCCTGATATATGTTTAATGTGCCAGCTCTTTCTCCTACTTCATCCTCCTGTGTACAGATCACAGGATTCCCAGAGCCTTCTGCATAAGAAGGCTTACCACGGATATTCCCACCCAGCAGCAGAATCCCATGAAAATAGGTTTTCCTCCGGTTTTTACCAGTTTCACCAGATTGGTGTTAAATCCAATAGCCGCCATAGCCATGATAATGAAAAACTTACTTAATTCTTTTATCGGCGCCGTCACGGAACCGGAAAGGGAAAATACGGTGGTGATCACAGAGGCCAGGATAAAGAACAGGATAAAAAAAGGGAAGATCTTTTTTATCTGGAAGGTTCCCCCGGCTTCCTGTCCTGCTGCCTTTGCCTTCCGGACCTGCCAGAGAGCCAGGACCAGGGTAATAGGGATGATCGCCAGGGTTCTGGTCAGCTTTACAATAGTTGCCGCTTCCAGAGTATTGCTTCCATGTATGCCATCCCAGGCCGTGGCTGCTGCAGTTACGGAAGAGGTATCATTAACAGCTGTTCCGGCAAAAAGCCCAAATCCTTCATTGCTCAAACCCAGGACTCCTCCCAGAGAAGGAAAGATCAGGGCTGCGATCACATTAAAAAGAAAAATCACAGAAATCGCCTGGGCAATCTCCTCATCATCTGCATCGATCACCGGAGCCGTAGCTGCAATGGCAGAGCCTCCGCAGATACAGGATCCCACACCTACCAGAGTGGAGATTTTGCTGTCCATTTTCAGCACCTTATACATTACAAAGGCGATCACCAGGGCTGTAATAATAGTAGCAAGGATGATGGGAAGAGACTGTTTTCCTTTCTCCAGTATATCTGTCAGGTTCATGCCAAATCCCAGAAGGATCACGGCATACTGGAGGATCTTCTTAGAAGTATATTTTACTCCCGGCTCCAGAGCAGGCTGCTCCTTTATCATAAGGGCAAGGCACATACCCATCAAAATGGCAAAGACCGGTCCTCCCACTACCGGAAGCCATTTCCCCAAAAGCCAGGCCGGAACTGCGATAAGCAGGCAAAAACCGATTCCAAGGGCCTGTTTCTTTAACTGTTTCATTCTGGTCATTCTCCTTTTCTGATTTTCTGTAAAGAATATACCAGATACATTCCATAAAGAAAAGCAATATATTCTTATATACTTTATAGGTTTTACTTATGTATGAAAAATATTCCGGTTTTTGCCTTTTATACTGCACTTATAAATTTCTATCAACTACTGCTTCTCAAAACCCACCGCTTCCCCTAAATCTTTCCATTTTGTAATCTCCCGGATTTCCTCTCTGAGGATTTTTATTCCCAGATCCGCTGCGCCTTCTCCTAAAAGAATCATTTTCGGAGGATCCTCTTTATTAATTACTTCAACAATTACTTTGGCAGCCTTCTCAGAATCTCCATTCTGTCCAAATGGGTCTGCAGCCAAATTACCCTAAATACAAAGACATTTTTAAAAGTATTGCGTTTTAATACTGTCTAAAAAAAATTTGAAAGGGCTGTCTCACTAAACATACAGGAAGAATATATATACATTTGACCTCCTGATTTTCCTTTAATGAAACAGCCCCTTATTTAGTTTTATATATCCTTCAGGAGAGTCTCCCTTTAAAATCCTCATACCCGAACTTCTTTACCAGCACTTTCTCCCCGTCCGCCTTTTCCCAGACAATGTCCGGAAGGGGCATTCCGTTGAAAGTATTGGTCTTCACCATGGTATAAAGAGCCATATCTTCCAGAATAATCTGGTCCCCCGGCTTTAAAGGCTCATCAAAAGAGTAATCCCCGATCACATCTCCGGCCAGACAGGTAGGTCCTGCAAGGCGGAAAGTATAGGCCTTTTCCCCCGGCTCTCCGCTGTTTTTCACCGGAGGACGGTAGGGCATTTCCAGCACATCGGGCATATGACAGGCTGCGGAAGTATCCAATATGGCAATATCCAGATCATTGTGGACCACTTCCAGCACAGAAGAAACCAGCAGTCCTGCATTTAAAACTACCGCCTCTCCCGGCTCCAGATAGACTTCCAGATCATAGCTCTCCTTCAGCCGCCTTACCATGGCGATCAGTTTCTCTACGTCATAGTCTTCTTTTGTAATGTGGTGTCCCCCTCCCAGGTTCAGCCACTTCATCTGGTACAGGTATTTTCCAAACTTTTCCTCAAAGGCCCGGAGAGTGATCTCCAGATCTTCTGCTCCCTGTTCACAGAGGGTATGAAAGTGAAGGCCGTCCAGAAGAGACAGGAGACTTTCATCAAAGTTCTCCAGAGTGGTTCCCAGCCTGGACCCCGGTGCACAGGGATCATAAATAGCATGTCCCTCCTGGGTGGAACACTGAGGATTGATCCGCAGGCCTATAGATTTCCCCTCTTTTTTTGCCCGTTCTCCGAAAAGGCGCACCTGTCTGGGAGAGTTGAATACCAGATCATCTGCATATTGTAAAATTTCCTCAAACTCCTCTTCCCGATAGGCAGGAGAAAACACATGGGTTTCTCCCCCAAAACATTCATGGCCAAGCCGTGCTTCATATAAACCGCTGGCCGTAGTCCCCGCCAGATATTTCCGAATCAGAGGATATGCATAAAACATAGAAAAAGCCTTCTGGGCCAGAAGGATCTTACACCCGGCCTCTTCCTGTACTCTTTTTAAAATTTCCAGATTGTGGAGCAGGCTTTTCTCCTCCACCAGAAAATAGGGGGTAGAAAAGCCTGCCTGTGTTTTCCCGTTCATTAATCCACCAGAACCGGATCATGGCTTTCTCTCCATGGCAGTCCCCATTTATTCAGGGCTTCCATAAATGGATCCGGATCAAACTCTTCAATGTTATGAACTCCCGGTTTGTTCCACTTTCCTGTCATGATCATCATAGCGCCGATCATAGCAGGAACTCCTGTAGTATAGGCAACTGCCTGGGAGCCTACCTCTGCATAGCACTTCTCATGGTCGCAGATGTTGTACAGATAATAGTTCTTGTCCTTTCCGTCTTTCTTTCCCTGGAAAATACAGCCGATATTGGTCTTTCCTTTGGTTCTTGGTCCCAGAGAAGCCGGATCAGGAAGAACTGCCTTTAAGAACTGGAGAGGCACGATTTCTTTTCCCTCAAACATAATAGGCTCAATAGAGGTCATTCCTACATTCTCCAGACATTTTAAGTGGGTAAGATAGCTCTGTCCAAAGGTCATGAAGAAACGGATTCTCTTAATCCCTGGAATATTCAGAGCCAGGCTTTCGATTTCCTCATGGTGGAGCAGATACATATCCTTCTCTCCTACTTCTTCAAAATTATAAACTCGCTTGATCTCCATAGGTTTGGTCTCCACCCAGTGTCCGTCTTCCCAGTAAGAGCCGTTAGCAGAAACCTCCCGGATATTGATCTCCGGGTTAAAGTTGGTGGCAAAAGGATAGCCGTGATCGCCGCCGTTGCAGTCCAGGATATCAATATAGTTAATCTCATCAAATTCATGTTTCAGAGCATAGGCAGAGAATACTCCTGTAACTCCCGGATCAAAACCGCTTCCCAAAAGGGCGGTGATCCCGGCTTTTTCAAACCTTTCTCTGTAAGCCCACTGCCAGCTGTATTCAAATTTTGCCGTGTCTTCCGGCTCATAATTGGCAGTATCCACATAGTGGGTCTTTGTAGCCAGACAGGCGTCCATAATAGTCAGATCCTGATATGGCAGAGCCAGATTCAGCACCACATCCGGTTTTTCCTTGTTGATCAGATTAATCAGTTCCTCCACATTGTCTGCATTTACCTGTGCAGTGGTGATCTTTGTCTTGGTGGTTCCCTGAAGTTTTTCCTTCAGAGCGTCGCACTTGGACACTGTCCTGCTGGCAATGCAGATCTCCTCAAATACTTCACTGTTCTGGCAGCATTTGTGAATAGCTACAGAAGCTACGCCGCCGCATCCGATGATCAATGCTTTTCCCATGATTTTTCCTCCGATTTCTTTTTTGCCTTCAACTTTCGGCTATTGTATTTATAATGTTACTATCTTTTTACCTTTTTCGTGTTTCCATGCATTCGTATGCTTACTTCTATTTACCCAGCGCCAGAAGCATCTCCCGGACGGTCTTGCAGGCCACGGCAGTGGAAGCCCCGCTCTGATCGTAATGAGGGCTCAGCTCATTTACGTCGCAGGCCGCTACATTGCCCTTTTGGCAGACCAGAGTGGCTGCTTTGCGAAGCTCCTCAAAGGAGACCCCGCCAGGTTCTGGCGTACCTGTTCCCGGAAATACGGAAGGATCCAGCACATCCAGATCCAGAGTAAAGTAAACAGGAACATCCTTCAGTTGTTCCAGGATTTCCTCAAGGCCCTCAAAATCAAATTTTCTGGTTTTTACATGGTCTTTTCCCCAGTAAAATTCTTCCCGGTCTCCGGAGCGGATACCAAACTGATAGATACGTCCGTCTCCTGCCAGCTCCCAGCATCTTCTCAGCACACAGGCGTGGGAAAGTTCTGCTCCCAGATAGTCCTGGCGCAGATCTGCATGGGCGTCAAAATGAATCACATGGATGTCCGGAAATTTTTTAATCGCTGCCCGGAAAGCTCCCAATGTCACCAGATGTTCTCCGCCCAGCATAAAAGGGATCTTCCCGTCATTCAGTATGATTCCGGCCCGCTCTTCGATATCTGCCAGGGCCAGCTTAGTATTTCCGAAACTCAGCTCCAGATCTCCCGAATCCATGATCCGGTAATCTCTCAGATCCCGGTCCTGATAAGGACTGTAGCTTTCCAGCCCAAAAGACTCATGGCGGATAGCGCTGCTCCCGAATCTGGTTCCCGGTCTGAAGGAAGTGCTGGAATCAAAAGGCGCTCCGAAAAGCACGATATCCGCTTCCTCATAGTCTCTGTCACATTCCAGATAAGTCTCAACGTTTGTTCTCAACATCTTTTAATAGCTCCTCTACATATGCCGGGAGGTAAAAAGCTCCCTTGTGCAGTGTGGTGGTATAATACCTGGTAACAAGCTCCCTGTCGTTCCACTCCTTTTCCCTCAGATCCCGGAGGGGATGGTATTTCTTGGAG
>DXFG01000276.1 GCA_019114545.1 Candidatus Blautia pullistercoris
GTGGTATATCAGGAATTCTGTGTAAATTCCCAGGACGAAAATGTAAGGTCGGCTCTGGCCAGAGTCCTCTTTACCTACCGGCTGTACTGTGACGATCCCAAGATCCGGAAGGTTATTGTCAGTCATGGGGCTCTGAAGGAAGAGCAGGTTTATCTGTGTACGGATAAGACCGCCTACATTTCTCTGTATACCAGAGACGCTGCGGTGATTTTTGAAGACAGCAGCCAGAGACGCTACGCCGGAACTGTGGATTACAATATCCACAGTCTCCTGGACATCGAGGAGCTGGCCCCAAAGCTGGCCAAAGACGGTCTCCGCTATCCGGGGATGCTCCTCCATACCTGCGGAGAGTACAGCCATGAAAATCAGGTGACCAGCGAGAATATTGCCAGCTTCCAGGCAGTCCTGGGACAGGAAGTTTTCCGGGAGGATTACCGGCAGGAGATCCGGAGACGGCTTCTGATGTATTATGAGACAAATATGGATAACCGGAACTTAAGAGAGTCTCTTCGGGAAATGGATTTCCGGGGATTTGCCAGGGTAAATAAGAGCCTTCTGATTACCATTCTGGTGAAACAGGATATGTTTGTTGGGGCCTATGACCTGATCTGTGAATACGGATATGAGGGAGTGGAAATGTCCATACTCCTCAGGCTCTGCAGCCAGATGATCCTGAATCTGGAATACGAGTATGAGGAAGAATTGCTTCTTCTCACAGAATATATTGTGAAAAACGGGATTTATGATGAAGTGCTTTTAAGATATCTTGTAAAACATTTCGACGGTCCGGTGGAGGAAACGCTGAAACTGTGGAAACGGGCCATGGGCTTTGGGGTGGACTGTTACCAGCTGGAAGAAAAGATCCTGGTATACAGTATGTTTACCCGGTGTTATCCTGCCCAAGGGTTGACAGTCCTGAAGGAATATATCCGCCAGGGCGGCAGGGAACAGGTGATCCTGGCCTATCTGACCTTTGAATCCTACGGATATTTTGTAGGAGAAAAACAGGTGGATCCATTTCTGTTTGAAGCACTGGAAAAGATTACAGAAAAAGGCTGGGAGAGCGATATTATCTGCCGTCTGGCCCTTCTGAAAAAATATGCTTCGGAAAATAACTGGGATCCCAAACGTCTGGAAACGGCAGAGAAGATCCTTCAGGAGTGCGCCGCCCAGAGACTGAAATTTGCCTTTTTCCGAAACCTTCCCAGGGAACTTCTCCAGTTCTGCCAGATGGAGGACAAGGTTTTTGTCCAGTGTAAGGCAGGTCCGGAAGCAAAGGTGACCCTTCACTACTTTGTGGAGGATGTCCAGGGCAGGAGCGAGGAAAAGGTAGAGCCGGTGAAAGAGCGGTACCAGGGTATTTATAATAAAGAGTTTGTCCTCTTTTACGGGGAGCTGCTTCACTATTATTTTGTAATTGAGCGCAAGGGAAAGACTACCCGGACAGAGGAAGCGGTGCTGGCTGTGGAAGATGGAGAAACTTCCGGAAGGAGCAAATACCAGATGCTCAATGCCATGCTGAAGATGAAAGAGCAGGGCAGGGAAAAAGAACTGGAAGTCATGACCGCAGAATATGTAAAGAGGGAATACCAGGTGTCAGCCCTGTTTCCACTGATGGACTAAAGGAGGGAGAGAATATGAATGAGACAAGAAACATCATTGCAGGACTGGAAATCGGAAAAGAACAGTCTCAGCTCTGCTATTTTGACCGGAAAGAGCGGGAGCCTATCTCTGTCTCCGTAAAGGCAGGAAGCAATCAGTATCTCTTTCCAACCCTGCTGTCCAAGAAACCGGGAAAGAAGACCTGGCATTATGGTCTGGAGGCGGAATATTTTTCCAGGCAGGAAGGAGAACTTCCGGTGTCAGGACTGCTGAGGATCTGGAACCAGGATCAGGAGACGGAAATAGACGGAGAAAAATATACCCCGGGAAAATTAATGGAAATCTATCTTCGGGGCTGTATTTCCCTTCTGGGTATCGGAGAGCCGGTGCGGCAGATCAAGGCTGTGATGGTAACTGTGCCAAAACTTTCTCCGGCCCTTATCCAGGCAGTGTATCAGGCGGGAGAGCAGATGGGATTTGCCAGAAGCCAGATCTGGGTACAGGACTATGACGAGAGTTTTTATTATTATGTGATGAACCATAGAAAAGATAATTGGGCAAGAAAGATCGGATGGTTCCTTTTTGAAAGGGATAAAGTATCCTTTGCCAGGCTGGTGGTGGATAATCAGAGAAGACCGGCCACAGCCTGGATCGAACACGGAAAAAGCGCAGAACTTTCCAAGGATCCCCAGGAGAGAGATGAGAATTTTTTCCGGCTGATCTCTCAGTCCTGCGGAAATGATACCTACTCCAGTATTTATATGGTGGGAGACGGCTTTGACCAGGAATGGGCCCGGCGGTCCACCCCTTATCTCTGCCGGAACCAGCGGCATGTTTTTTACGGGAATAATCTCTATGTAAAGGGAGCCTGCTACGGGGCAAAGGAAAAGTGCGGAGAGGAGAACCTGAAAGGTTATCTCTATATCAGCTCTTCTCTGGTAAGGAAAAACGTGAGTATGGAAGTGGTCACAGGGGGCTCTCTGAAATCCTATCTTCTGGTAGAAGCCGGGAAAAACTGGTATGAGATCCACACCCATCTGGAGATTATTCTGGATGATAAAGAGGACCTGGAGTTCACGGTGATCCCTATGGAGGGAGGGGCCAGGACCAGGTTTTCCATGAAACTGCCGGGACTTCCCAAAAGGCCTAATAAGACCACCCGTCTGGCTCTGACCATTTACTATGAGTCGGAAGAGCTGTGCGTGGTCCGGGCGGAGGATATGGGATTCGGGGATCTGTATCCCTCCTCAGGGATGGTCTGGACAGAAAAGGTATCGTGGTAAAGGAGGCGCACAATGGGAAGTTATATTTTATGTCAGGTGAAACGGGCCTCCATGCCCTACTATATTGAAAATATCAGTACAAACATATACAGTATCGAGGAGCTGTGTTACTATTTTTACCATAATATCTATCTCCTGGATGAGACTATTCTAAATGAGCATCTCTGTGACTGGATACGGAAGGAACTGGGCCTGGAAAGGCTTTACCGGAGACTGTATAAGATCCTGGAAGAAGAGGAGGGAACTGCAGAATTTATTCTGGCAGTGTTTAAGGAGATCAATTATCTTTCCCACCAGGAATTTAAAAAGCTTAATGAGAACCTGAACCTTCTTCAGCAGCAGCCGGCAGTCCAGAGAGAAAAGAAAAAAGGGGATTACCTGGTAGAGAATAAAATGTATGTCAACGCCCTGCGGATTTACGAAAATGCGCTGAAAAAAGAGGACAAAGAGGGTCTGGGACAGCAGTTTAACGGCGGGATCTACCACAATATGGGCTGCGCCTATATGTACCTGTTCCAGTTTAAGGAAGCCTCTGAATGCTTCCTGAAAGCCTACAGGCTCCTGGGTACCCGGCAGGCGCTGAAGCACTATCTTACGGCAAGCTATATGTGGGATGAAGAAAATTTTTCCAAAGTATGCAGGGAAATGGAAGCACCAAAAGAGCTGGAAGGAGAAATCCGCAGCAGCCTGAAAGAAGCGGGAGAGCAGGCACCGGTCCCCCAGGGAGAGACCGGGGAACTTTTAGGGAAGTTTATCCGGGATTACCACCGGAGCACAGGCTTTTAGCGGGCAGGTGTTGTGTTTTTTTCCCTGATGATATATAATGCAAGAAGTTTTGAAAAATGAAAGCAGAGAGGTAGAGAGTATGAGTACAGACAGATATGTAAGTCCATTGTCCGAGCGTTATGCCAGCAAAGAAATGCAGTATATTTTTTCTCCGG
>DXFG01000277.1 GCA_019114545.1 Candidatus Blautia pullistercoris
AGAGGAACAGAAACGATGGAAGTAATAAATTCCAGACTTGCCAGAGCCTTTGAAGAGGCGAAAGGTATGCCGAAATATGATTATATCCTGGTCAATGACCAGCTGGAGGAATGTGTGGACCGTATGCACGGGATCATTCAGAGCCAGCATGACAGAGCAGAGAACTGCCAGGAGTTTATTGAAAAGATAACTGAGGAAATTGCTGTATTTCAGAAAGGAGAATAGATATGATACATCCATCTTACACAGAACTTATGGAGGCTATTAACGAAGGGTCCGAGATGGAGGACCAGCCATTAGTGACCAGCCGTTATTCAGTAGTTCTTGCTACAAGCAAGAGAGCAAGGCAGCTGATCGCAGGAAGAGAACCTATGGTTCCTTCAGCAGGGAAAAAACCTTTGTCCATTGCAGTAGAAGAGATCTACAAAGGAAAAGTCCATATCCTGCCGGAAGATTCTGAGGCAGAAGAGGAAGAAAACTAAAAAGATAAAAATTATGTACAGGGACTGCTGACAGCTTCTTGCCGGCGGTCCTTTGTGCTAATCCAAGGAGGTTTCATGAGAAAGGTACTGTTTATTTCTCTTGGCTGTGACAAAAATCTGGCAGACTCGGAGGAAATGCTGGGAATGCTGGTAGGAAATGGCTATGAGATCACCAATGATGAAAGTGAGGCAGAGGCCATTGTTATCAACACCTGCGCTTTCATTCATGATGCAAAAGAAGAAAGTGTCAACAGCATTCTGGAAATGGCCCGGTATAAAGAGACAGGGCAATTAAAAGCTTTGGTGGTCACAGGCTGTCTGGCTCAGCGCTACCAGAAAGAGATCATAGAGGAAATTCCGGAAGTAGATGCTGTGCTGGGGACAGGCAGCTGGGACGAGCTGATCCAAGCTCTGGATAAGGTATTTGAAGGAGAAAAGTACCTTGACTTTCAGAGTATTGACAGGATCCCCCAGGCTGAAGGCAAAAGGGTGATCACTACCGGAGGCCATTATGATTATCTGAAGATCGCAGAAGGCTGCGACAAATGCTGTACCTATTGTATCATTCCAAAACTCAGGGGAAAATACCGGAGTATTCCCATGGAAAAACTGGTGGCTCAGGCGGAATATCTGGTTTCCCAGGGAGTCAGGGAATTGATTGTGGTGGCCCAGGAAACCACTGTCTACGGACAGGATCTTTACGGAGAGAAATCTCTCCATATCCTGCTTCGGAAGCTTTGCCGTATACCGGGGATCCGTTGGATCCGCATTCTTTACTGTTATCCGGAGGAAATTTATCCGGAGCTGATACAGACCATGAAAGAAGAGCGAAAGATCTGTCATTACCTGGATCTTCCTATCCAGCACTGCAATAACCGGATCTTAAAAAGAATGGGAAGAAGGACTACCAAAGAGGAACTGATCCGGATCGTGGAGACCTTAAGAAAAGAGATTCCGGATATCGTTCTCAGGACTACGCTGATCACCGGATTTCCGGGAGAAACTCAGGAAGAGCATGAAGAACTGATGGAGTTTATCGACGCCATGGAATTTGACCGTCTGGGAGTTTTTACCTATTCGGCAGAGGAGGACACCCCTGCAGCCAGAATGCCGGATCAGATTGATGAAGAAGAGAAGCTGCGGCGTCAGGCGGAGTTAATGGAACTTCAGCAGGAGATTTCCATAGACAAGGGAAACGCCAGGATCGGCAGCGAGGTGGAAGTCATGGTAGAAGGAAAAGTGGCGGATGAGAACGCCTATGTTGCCAGAACCTATGGCGATGCGCCGGGGGTGGACGGATATCTGTTTATCAATACGGGCACAGAGCTGATGTCCGGAGATTTTGCCATGGTCCATGTGACAGGGGCCCTGGAATATGATTTGATAGGAGAGTTAGAAGATGAATACACCGAATAAACTGACAATCGCAAGGGTGATCATGATCCCCTTTTTTGTAGCCTTTTTAATGTATGATATCACAGGAGCGGCAGACAAATGGATTGCTCTGGTGATCTTTGTAGCAGCCAGCCTTACGGATACTTTGGATGGCTACCTGGCCAGAAAAAACAATCTGGTTACAAATTTCGGAAAGTTTATGGACCCTTTGGCGGACAAGCTCCTGGTATGTTCTGCCCTGATCTGCTTTACCGCTATGGGAAAACTGGCAGCCTGGATTACCATCGTGATCATTGCCAGAGAGTTTATTATCAGCGGATTCCGTCTTGTGGCAGCAGATAATGGCATTGTGATCGCTGCCAGCTACTGGGGAAAATTTAAAACAGTATCTCAGATGATCCTGATCATTCTGATGATCATGGATATCCAGAATACCATCTTCCAGACCCTGATCACGGTATTCCTTGTGATCGCTGTGGCCCTGACCATTATTTCTCTGGTGGATTATATTGTGAAGAACAGAAAAGTATTAAGCATGCAGGATTAAGTAGAAAGAAGGAAAACAAATGACAGCAGAATTGATCTGTGTAGGTACCGAACTGCTCTTAGGGAATATTGTGAACACCAACGGCGCCTATATAGCTCAGAAATGTGCAGATCTGGGACTGTCTATGTACTACCAGAGCGTAGTGGGAGACAACATGCGCCGGCTGTGCAAATGTTTCCGGGCAGCCATGAAACGGTCTGATGTGGTGATCCTCTGCGGCGGCCTGGGCCCTACCCAGGACGACCTCACCAAAGAGGCGGTGGCCAAAGTCCTGAAACGGGAACTGGTAGAGGATAAGAAAAGCCGGAGACATATTGAAAAATTTATGAAACAGTATCTGAGGAATACGCCGGAAAAGACGATTACCCAGAACAACTGGAAACAGGCCCTGATACCGGAAGGGGCCATAGCTGTGGAGAATGCCAACGGCACGGCTCCGGGTATCATTGTGGAAGAAGGGGAGAAAGTGGTCATCCTCCTTCCGGGCCCTCCGGGAGAGCTGATCCCTATGTTTGAGAGTAAGATTTATCCGTATCTCCATCAAAGACAGCCGGAGATCATCTCCTCCAGAACCCTGAAAATCTGCGGTATAGGAGAGAGCCAGGCGGAAACAGATATCCGGGATCTGATCCAGAAGCAGAAAAATCCTACGGTGGCGACTTATGCGAAACCGGGGGAAGTTCATATCCGTCTTACAGCCAGAGCTGCTGATGAGGAAGCAGCACAAAAGCTGATAGAACCTGTGGCCCGGGAACTGAGAAACAGGTTTCAGGACAAGGTTTATACAGAAGAGGAAGGGAAGACTCTGGAAGCTGTGGTAGTGGAACTTCTGAAAAGCCGTGGACTTACAGTGACTACTGTGGAGTCCTGTACGGGAGGAGCCCTTTCCGCCAGGATCGTGGATGTGCCGGGAGCCTCAGATGTGCTGAAACAGGGATTTGTGACCTATTCCAATAAAGCAAAAAGAAAACTGGTAAAGGTAAAGAAGAGCACCTTAAAAGAGCAAGGTGCTGTCAGCCGGAAATGCGCAAAAGAAATGGCAGAAGGAGGCGCCGGGGCGGCAGGTGCAGACGGGGCCTTGTCTGTTACAGGTTTTGCAGGCCCCGAGGGTGGAACGGACCAATATCCGGTAGGAACCGTCTTTATCGGTTGTACCTTTAAAGGAAAGACAAGAGTGAAAGAATGTCACTTTAATGGAGACCGAAGCAGCGTCAGAGAGCAGGCAGTTGTGAATGCCCTTGTGCTGCTCCGGCAATGTATTCTGGAGGATGGCCCGGCCGATATCAAGAAAACATCTTCATCATCTGAATGATCTTATCCATACGGGCGGTTTCCTCAGGGGATTTTCCGGCTTTTAGGACCTGGATGATGGCGTCCATCTCTTCCCTGGAAAAACGGGTGCCCTTGGCCCGGCTCTGGGAGGCTGCTGCCATGAGAAGGGGAAGAAGTTCCTGAGGACTTTTTCCCGAGCCCTGCTGGGCAAAAGAATTTAACATAGCCAGTTTGGCCGGGTCCATTCCGGCCAGACTGGGGTCTTTGGTCCAGGAAGCATTTTCCTGGACCTTTTTTTGCTTATCTGATCCATTTGAACGGTTATCCATGGATATTTACCTCCTTTTCCAAAGGATCCTGTGGGACAGGCTTCTGACTGAGTTCAAACATCTGAAGCATGGTCAGGGTTTGAATTATATTGTCAAGCTGCTCTTTGGTCCGGCCATGGCAGACGCTGCTGCAGGCGGAGAGCATTTCCAGGGGATTATTCTTGTCTCTGGACTGGGCGCAGATTTCTGTGTTCCCGGCTTGCGGCCGAAAGAGCCGGAGTGTATTTTTTAACTCCAGAAATTTTGCAAAGACAGAGATAAAAGACTGTCCCTGAGGAGGCAGATAGGGCAGAGCCGCCTTCAGCATTTCTATAGAATCTTCACTTACCATTTCGTCAAGAAGAGACTGATTATCCATATAATTCTCTTTTCACAGTTTGCTCCATTATATGCCTGATAAGAAAAATATATGACTCAGTATACACCAGCTATCGGGCGCTTCCCCAAAGCCATTCGATATCTGGAAACAGCAAATGTAAAATAAAGCCTAAAATAATGATTTGTCAACCTGCTATAACATCTCGAGATTTGTGCGTTTTAGCAGTATTTTGCACCACATGACCATTTGACTATGGAAATCATAAGATATAGGGAAAGGAGTTTTGCGTTATGGAAAGAGAGCAAACAAAACTTGTGGAGGAAGACAACACCATTTATGAGATAGATCTGGACTGTATGAGAAGAAAAGAGATAGAACGGGAGAAAGCACGGAAAAGACAGAAGGAAAACCAGAACAGGGATTTCTGTAGGAAACGTTAGAGGACGTCTTTAGGCAGGCTGCCTGCTGTTATAAATAAGAAAAACTCCCCGGCTTTGGGCTTTTTGGAGCCTGGCTGGGGAGTTTTTGTCTTGAAATACCAATCTGGCTGTGCTATCATAAAAAACAATGACTGCTTATGAACAGAATATTGGCAGCATCTGGGAGGGAAAAACCGTGAAGAAATACGGAGTAAATGAATTAAGAAGAATGTTTTTAGAGTTTTTTGAGAGCAAGGGACATCTGGCGATGAAGAGCTTTTCCCTGGTTCCTCACAATGATAAAAGTCTCCTTTTGATCAATTCCGGTATGGCGCCTTTAAAGCCATACTTTACCGGGGCTGAGATTCCCCCGAGACGGAGAGTGACTACCTGTCAGAAATGTATCCGTACAGGAGATATTGAGAATGTGGGAAAGACTGCCCGCCACGGCACATTTTTTGAAATGCTGGGAAATTTTTCCTTTGGAGACTATTTCAAACATGAGGCCATTGCCTGGTCCTGGGAATTCCTCACAGAAGTAGTAGGGCTGGATCCGGAAAGATTGTATCCATCTGTTTATCTGGATGATGACGAGGCCTTTGATATCTGGAATAAGGAAATCGGCATACCGGCAGAAAGAATCTACCGTTTTGGAAAAGAAGATAATTTCTGGGAACATGGCGCAGGTCCCTGCGGTCCCTGTTCAGAGATTTACTATGACAGAGGAGAGAAATACGGCTGTGGAAAACCGGGCTGTACGGTAGGATGCGACTGTGACCGCTACATGGAAATCTGGAACAACGTATTTACTCAGTTTGACAATGACGGAGAGGGCCATTATACAGAACTGGAGCAGAAGAATATTGATACCGGTATGGGACTGGAGCGTCTGGCTTCTGTAGTCCAGGACGTAGATTCCATTTTTGATGTGGATACTCTCTGTGCCCTGAGAAATAAGGTATGTGAGCTGGCTCATACAGAGTATAAGAAAGACGAGGAAAAAGATGTTTCTATCCGTCTGATCACAGACCATATCCGTTCTGCTACTTTTATGATTTCAGATGGTATTATGCCTACCAATGAGGGCAGAGGCTATGTTCTCCGCCGTCTGATCCGCCGGGCTGCCCGTCACGGACGTCTTCTGGGAATCCAGGGCAAGTTCCTGGCAGAGTTAAGCGCCACTGTAATTGAAGGTTCCAAGGATGGATATCCGGAGCTGGATGAGAAGAAAAGCTTCATCTTCCAGGTACTTACCAAGGAAGAAGAGCAGTTTAATAAAACCATTGACCAGGGTCTCCATATTCTGGGAGAGATGGAAGAAACCATGGAAAAAGAAGGAAAGAAGGAGCTGTCAGGAGATGACGCCTTTAAGCTTTATGATACCTATGGATTCCCTCTGGATCTGACAAAAGAAATCCTGGAGGAGAAGGGATATACGGTGGATGAAGAAGGCTTCAAAAAATCTATGGATGTCCAGAGAGAAAAAGCCAGAAAAGCCAGGGAAGTGACCAATTATATGGGAGCAGACGCTACAGTATATGACGAGATCGATCCTTCCATTACCACAGAATTTGTAGGATATGACCATCTGGTATGGGATTCAAAAGTAACCGTTTTAACTACCCAGGAAGAGGTAACTGACGCCCTTACTGAGGACCAGAGAGGAACTGTGTTTGTAGAGGAAACTCCTTTCTATGCTACTATGGGCGGACAGGAAGGCGATAAGGGTATTATCACTATAGGAGATGCAGAATTCCAGGTTGAAGACACCATTCATTTAAGAGGCGGAAAAGTAGGACATGTAGGTATCCTTACCAAAGGAATGATCAAGGTAGGGGATGTGGTGACTCTTCATGTAGATGAGGCAGGAAGAGCAGACTGCTGTAAGAACCACAGCGCTACCCATCTGCTCCAGAAAGCCTTAAAAACCGTTTTGGGCTCTCACGTTGAGCAGAAAGGTTCTCTGGTAACTCCTGACAGACTTCGCTTTGACTTTGCTCATTTCCAGGCTATGACCCAGGAAGAGCTGGCACAGACAGAAGCAATTGTAAATAAAGAGATTCAGGCAAATCTTCCTGTACAGACAGATATTATGACTATTGACGAAGCTAAGAAGACCGGAGCTATGGCTCTGTTCGGAGAGAAATATGGGGAGAAAGTCCGGGTAGTTTCTATGGGAGATTTCTCAAAAGAGCTTTGCGGAGGTACCCATGTGCCAAATACCGGTGTGATCACAACCTTTAAGATTGTATCAGAAAGCGGAATCGCTGCAGGCGTCCGTCGTATCGAGGCCCTTACCGGCGACGGCGTATTTGCTTACTATAAGGAAATTGAGAAACGCCAGGGAGAGATTGCAGCTATGCTGAAAACTACTCCGGCGGAGATTGAGGAGAAGATTGCCCATCTTCAGGCTGAGGTAAAGGCTCTTCACAGTGAAAACGAATCTTTGAAAGCAAAAATGGCTCAGGATGCTGTGGGAGATGTAATGAGTCAGGTACAGGAAATTAAAGGCGTAAAACTGCTGGCAACAGCCCTTGAAGGTGTAGATATGAATGGTCTGAGAGATCTGGGAGACCAGTTAAAGGAAAAACTGGGCGAAGGTGTTGTTGTTTTAGCCAGTGTTAACAGTGGAAAAGTAAACCTTCTGGCAATGGTTACAGATCAGGCACAGAAAGCAGGTGCCCATGCCGGAAATCTGATTAAAGGCATTGCGGCTATTGTAGGCGGAGGCGGAGGCGGCCGCCCCAATATGGCTCAGGCAGGTGGCAAAAATCCGGATAAAGTACCGGAAGCATTAAAAGCAGCAGGGGATATTTTGGCGGACCAGATAAAATAATGCAGGTTTTTAAGAAAAATTAATTCAAACCAGTTGACGTATGACAAAAATCTGCTATAATGGTTTGTGTGCAAAAAAATACCCAGACAGTTGTATTATGCACAATTTACAGCTGGAGGGAGGTTAGGTGTGAGACTATGTCAAACGTAATCGTAA
>DXFG01000278.1 GCA_019114545.1 Candidatus Blautia pullistercoris
GAATTTCGAACGTCTCTCCTAGTTATGCATGATAGAAAACATCATTTCAATTATATTCACAAACCCTTATTTCGTCAAGTATTTCTTACCAAAAACTTATCCACATTTGTCCACAGAATAATGTGGGTAACTTTTTTTAATCCCCAGTTATCCTCATTTTCTATCCACATATCTCTTCACAATTTCAGGTTTACGTAAATTTATCCACAAATTGTGGATAAGATGTGGATAAGTTGCTCAATATATACACATTCTTTCCCTATATTTTTTCAAAAATCCTTATTTTTCAATACTTTTTTACATGTGGATACTGTTTTTGACATTATACACATTTTTCACATTTGCTTTTTTCCACAGGTTTACAAATAATATTTATCACCATTATCCACATCCTTTTATCCACATAGTCACTTATACACATTTTCTAATTTTCATCCGCTTTTTTTATACCTGTTCCTTCCTATATAAATATATTGCTTCCCTGATATCCACTTTTCCACATTTCTTTTTTCCTTATATGCTTCCGGTTTCTTGAATTTTTCATTGATTAATACCGTTTTTTATTATAATATATAGATAATAATACTTTTTTTTACCGATGATTGAATGATGTAATCAGTCAATCATATATTTTTGTGTGTGAAAAGAGGCATAAAATACTTGTTAGGAGAATGAAAATGCACGTTATACAGGAAAAATGGCCGGAAATCTTAAATATGGTAAGGACGGAGCATGATTTATCTCCCATTGCTTTTACTACATGGCTGGAACCTCTCCAGGTATATAAAGTCGAGGGAAATACGGTCACGATCATCGTTCCTAGCGGTACTATCGGGGTGGACTATATCAATAAGAGATATCTCCTTCCTCTTCAGGTCGCGATTGTGGAAGCCACAGGAAAAAATTATGAAATTTCTCTGATCCTTCCTGAAGATGTTCAGGAAGAAATTCAGGAAACAATCAAAGAAGAAGACTCTTCCCTCAATGAAAATATTGTAAAAGCAGGACTTAATCCCCGTTATACCTTTGATACCTTTGTAGTGGGCAGCAACAACAAAATGGCTCATGCGGCCTCTCTGGCCGTGGCGGAATCCCCGGGGGAAGCTTACAATCCCCTTTTTATCTATGGAGGTGTTGGATTAGGCAAGACTCACCTTATGCATTCTATTGCCCATTTTGTCCTGCAGAAAAATCCCAGCGCTAAAGTACTTTATGTTACCAGCGAAACTTTTACCAATGAACTGATTGATTCTATCCGAAACGGAAATAATTCTACCATGTCCAAATTTCGGGAAAAATACCGGGATATTGACGTACTGCTGATTGATGATATCCAGTTTATCATAGGAAAAGAGTCTACTCAGGAGGAATTCTTCCATACCTTTAATGCTCTTCACGGAGCAAAGAAGCAGATCGTCATATCCTCAGATAAACCGCCTAAAGATATGGAGATATTGGAGGACCGTCTTCGTTCCCGGTTTGAATGGGGACTGATCGTGGATATCTCATCTCCGGACTATGAGACCCGAATGGCCATTCTCCGGAAGAAAGAAGAACTGGACGGTTATTCTATTGATAATGAAGTGATCGAATACATTGCCAGAAATGTAAAATCCAATATTCGTGAGCTGGAAGGATCTTTAAATAAGATCATGGCCTATGCAAATCTGGAAAAAAGCGAGATCAATCTGGCCCTTGCAGAAAAGGTTTTAAAGGATATCATCTCACCAAATGAGAAACGGGTGATCACCCCTGAACTAATCACAGATATCGTTGCTGATCATTTTGATCTGACTCCTGCTGATATTATAGGAAACAGAAGAAACAGCCAGATCGCATTCCCCAGACAGATCGTCATGTATCTCTGCCGTCATATGACGGACTCTACTTTGAAGATCATAGGCCAGTATCTGGGTGGAAGGGATCACACCACCATTATGAACGGGATTAACAAAATAGAAGCTGAACTGGAAACCTCCGAATCTACCCGGGAAGTCATTGACATCCTGAGGAAGAAGATCAACCCTTCCAAACAGTAATTTTATCCACATCCTAAAGTGCATAGTATGTGAATTTTATGTGGAAAGTTAAAGTTCTCGGAAAAGCCGCATTTTTGTCCACACCTTTATCAACCGGGTTTTCACATGAACTTCCAGCTTCACCCACAAAGTTATCCATACGCCAAAAGCCGCATTTTAAACGGTTTTCGGCACTTATACACATATTCACAGCCCCTACGGCGGCTACTGCGGATTACTTTATCTTTTTATTTTTATATTATACACTCCACCACAGAAAGGAAGTTATTCACATTATGAAATTATTCTGTTCCAAAGCTGAACTTCAAAAAAGTGTAAATATCGTTATGAAAGCCGTTCCGGCCAAGACAACCATGCCTATTCTGGAATGTATTCTTATTGATGCTTCCACCAACGACATTAAATTTACCTCTAATGATATGGAACTGGGAATTGAAACCCGGGTTCAGGGTATGGTATTGGAAAAAGGGATCATTGCTCTGGATGCCAAAATTTTCTCAGAAATTGTCCGGAAACTTCCTGACAGTGATGTTACAATAGAGACAGATGAAAGATTAAATACAACGATTACCTGTGAAAAAGCTAAATTCAATATACCCGGAAAATCAGGAGAAGATTTTGCCTATCTGCCTTTGATCGAAAAAAATGAATGTATACGGGTTTCACAGTTTACTTTAAAAGAAATTATCCGTCAGACTATTTTTTCCATTGCTTTAAATGAAAATAACAAACTGATGACCGGCGAACTGTTCCAGATCGAGGACAACCGTCTGAGAGTGATCTCCCTGGACGGACATCGTATCTCTATCCGCCGCGTTCCTTTAAAAGAACCGTGCGAAGACCGGAAAGTCATTGTTCCCGGCAAGACCTTAAATGAAATCAGCAAGATCCTGTCAGGAGAATTAGAAGATATGGTTGATATATATCTTTCCTCCAATCATATTCTTTTCGAGTTTAATGATACCACGGTAGTGTCACGTCTGATTGAAGGAGAATATTTTAAGATCGATCAGATGCTTTCCAGTGATTATGAGACAAAAGTTAAGATCAATAAAAAAGAATTTTTAGATTGTATCGACAGAGCCACTCTTCTTGTGAAAGAAGGAGACAAGAAACCCATCATCATCAATATTGAAGACGGACAGATGGAATTGAGTATTGATTCTCAGATCGGTTCTATGAAAGAGGACATTGATATTGAAAAAGAAGGCAAGGATATTATGATCGGATTTAATCCCAAGTTCCTCATCGATGCCCTGAAAGTTATTGATGACGAGGAAATCAGTATTTATCTCATGAATCCTAAAGCTCCGTGCTTTATCCGGGATGAGGCACAACAGTATATTTATCTGATCCTGCCGGTAAATTTTAACGCTGCAGGAAGATAACCGCGGGTTTTAAGGCTTTTCAGGTAGAAAAATATGAAAACCGGTCCCGGCGGGACAGATTAAGAAAGGAAAAAAATGGAAATTATCAAGTTAAGAGAGGAATATATTAAGCTTGGGCAGGCGCTGAAAGCCGCAAATCTGGCGGAAGACGGGGTAGAAGCCAAATATGCGATCCAGGATGGAGAGGTAAAGGTTAACGGGGAGACGGAGACCAGGAGAGGACGGAAGCTCTATGATGGGGATGTGATTTCCTATAACGGAGAGGAGATCCGGATCGAGAAATGATCCCGGAAGAAATCAGGTGACCTATGTATATTGAATCCATAGAGCTGAAAGATTACAGGAATTACGAGACTCTGTCTCTTAGTTTCGACAAAGGAACCAATATTTTCTATGGGGATAACGCCCAGGGGAAGACAAATATCCTGGAAGCTGTTTATCTCTGCGGAACCACCAAATCCCACAGAGGAAGCAAGGACAGGGAGATGATCCGGTTTGACGCTGAAGAGTCCCATATCCGTATGTTTGTAAAAAAAGCAGGGATTTCCCGGAAAATTGATATGCACCTGAAGAAAAATAAAGCCAAGGGCATCGCCATTGACGGAATTCCCATACGAAAAGCCGGAGAACTTTTCGGAATCCTGAACCTTGTATTTTTCTCCCCGGAGGATTTGAATATTATCAAAAATGGGCCCGGGGAGCGGAGAAGATTCCTGGATCTTGAATTATGTCAACTTAATAAACTGTATCTCTCAGATCTTTCCAACTATAATCATATTTTGAACCAGAGAAATAAACTGCTGAAGGATCTGGCTTTTCAGCCTTCTCTTATGAGTACTCTGGAAGTATGGGATGAACAACTGGCCCATTACGGAAATTCTGTGATCCGCAGCAGACGGGAGTTTATAGAAGAGATGAACGGGATCATAAGGGAGATACACAACAATATCACCGGAGGAAAGGAAGAAATCCAGCTTCTCTATGAGCCCAGTATCTTAGAAGAGGATTTTCTTTCCGCCCTTGCCCGGAATCAGGAAAGAGACTGTCGTTTTAAAATGACTTCCACTGGTCCTCACAGGGATGACATGGGAGTGAAGATCAACGGCATGGATATCAGAAAATATGGTTCTCAGGGACAGCAGCGGACGGCTGCCCTGTCTCTGAAACTTTCAGAAATATATATAGTGAAAAAAAGGATAAAGGATATGCCGGTGCTGCTCTTAGATGATGTATTATCTGAGCTGGATTCCAGCCGGCAGAATTATCTTTTAAACAGTATCAGTCAGGTGCAGACCATGATTACCTGCACAGGACTGGATGATTTTATCGACAAAAGATTTCATATCAATAAAATATTCAAGGTAGTTGACGGGAAAGTGTACTGTCCTTCTTAAAAGTTTACATAAGTTCTATTGACAGACGCCTATCATTCCCGGCACAGGCCGGTTCACAGGAGGAATTACATGAGTACAGAAATTAATACAGAGTACGGTGCTGACCAGATTCAGATTCTGGAAGGACTGGAAGCAGTAAGAAAAAGACCTGGTATGTATATCGGCAGTACTTCAGCCAGAGGTCTTCATCACCTGGTTTACGAGATCGTGGACAATTCGGTAGATGAAGCGCTGGCCGGGTTCTGTGATACCATAGAGGTATCGGTGAATGAAGACAATTCCATCACGGTGGTAGATAACGGAAGAGGTATTCCTGTAGGGATCAATCACAAAGCCGGAATCCCGGCGGTGGAAGTGGTCTTTACGGTGCTCCATGCAGGGGGAAAATTCGGCGGAGGCGGATACAAGGTATCCGGAGGTCTTCACGGAGTGGGCGCTTCTGTAGTAAATGCCCTTTCCACCTGGCTGGAGGTGAAGATCTGTCATGAGGGAAAAGTCTACCAGCAGCGGTATGAGAGAGGCAAGGCCATGTACAGCCTGAAAGTGGTGGGAGACTGCGACCCGGAGAAAACAGGAACTATGGTATCTTTCCATCCGGATCCGGAAATCTTTGAGGAGACAGTATTTGACTTCAATACCTTAAAACACCGTTTCCGGGAAATTGCTTTCCTTACCAAAGGACTGAAGATCATTGCCAGAGATAAAAGAGAAGAGGAGCCGAAGGAGGTTGTCTTCCACTATGAAGGCGGAATCCGGGAATTTGTTCAGTATCTGAACAGAAGTACCACGCCTCTTTACGAAGATATTCTTTATTTTGAAGGAATCAAAGATGGAGTCATGGTGGAAGTGGCCATGCAGCACAACGATGCCTATACAGAAAATACTTATGGATTTGTAAATAATATCACTACTCCTGAGGGCGGCACCCATATTATGGGGTTTCGAAATGCTCTTACAAAAACTTTTAATGATTATGCCAGAAAAAATAAGCTGTTAAAGGATAATGAGCAGAATCTGTCCGGAGAGGATATCCGAGAAGGACTGACGGCTATTATCAGTGTGAAGATCGAAGATCCTCAGTTTGAAGGTCAGACGAAACAGAAACTGGGTAACAGTGAGGCAAGAGGGGCTGTTGACAGTGTCGTGAGCAGCCAGCTGGAAATCTATCTGGAACAGAATCCGGCAGTTGCCAAGATCATTGTAGAGAAATCTATCTTGTCTCAGAGGGCCAGAGATGCTGCAAGAAAAGCCAGGGAACTGACCAGACGGAAATCTGCCCTGGACGGAATGTCCCTGCCCGGCAAACTGGCAGACTGTGTAGATAAGGATCCAAGCAAGTGCGAGATTTATATTGTAGAGGGAGATTCTGCAGGAGGATCTGCCAAAACTGCCAGAAGCAGGGCAACCCAGGCTATTCTTCCTCTGAGAGGAAAGATCTTAAATGTGGAGAAGGCAAGACTGGACAAAATCTATGCCAATGCGGAGATCAAAGCCATGATCACGGCTTTCGGCACAGGAATCCACGAAGATTTCGATATTACCAAACTGAGATATCACAAGATCATTATTATGACGGATGCCGATGTGGACGGTGCCCATATCGCAACCCTTCTTCTTACATTTTTGTACAGGTTTATGCCGGAGCTGATCAAACAGGGATATGTGTATCTGGCAAAACCGCCTTTATTTAAGCTGGAGAAGAACCGGAAAATTTATTATGCCTATACGGAACAGGAACAGGCGGATATCCTCCAGGAGATCGGCCTGGAGGGCTGTTCTATCCAGCGTTATAAAGGTCTGGGAGAGATGGATGCAGATCAGCTTTGGGAAACTACCATGGACCCGGAGAGAAGAATTCTTATGCGGGTTGTAATGGACGAAGATTCCACTTCTGAACTTGACCTGACTTTTACCACTTTGATGGGGGATAAGGTAGAGCCCAGAAGAGAATTTATCGAAGAGAACGCCAAATATGTAAAGAATCTGGACATTTAAGAAATCCGGATCTAAAGGAGAAACCAGATGGAAGATAATATTTTTGACAAAGTCCAGGAAGTGGACCTGCAGAAGAAAATGGAGGAATCCTACATTGAATACGCCATGAGTGTTATTGCCTCCAGGGCCCTTCCGGATGTAAGAGATGGTTTAAAACCGGTACAGAGAAGAATCCTGTATTCCATGATCGAGTTGAATAATGGTCCTGATAAGCCCCATAGAAAATGTGCCCGTATTGTAGGTGATACCATGGGTAAATATCATCCCCATGGAGACAGTTCCATATACGGAGCATTGGTAAATATGGCCCAGGACTGGTCTACCAGATATCCTCTGGTGGACGGACATGGAAACTTTGGTTCTGTGGACGGAGACGGCGCTGCCGCCATGCGTTATACAGAGGCCAGATTAAGCAAGATTTCCATGGAAATGCTTGCAGATATCAATAAGAATACGATAGATTTTGTTCCGAACTTTGACGGTACGGAGAAAGAACCTACGGTGCTGCCTTCCAGGTATCCCAATCTTCTGGCAAACGGTACTTCCGGTATTGCGGTAGGTATGGCTACCAATATACCTCCTCACAATCTGAGAGAGATCATCAATGCTGTTGTGAAGATCATTGACAATCAGATTGAGGAAAACAGAGAGACGACCATTGAAGAGATCCTTTCTATCGTGAAAGGACCTGATTTTCCTACAGGTGCCACAATCCTGGGAACCAGGGGAATTGAGGAAGCATATCGGACAGGACGAGGCAAGATCCGGGTGCGGGCTGTGACAGATATTGAGACCATGCCAAACGGAAAGGCACAGATCATAGTTACAGAACTGCCTTATATGGTTAATAAAGCAAGGCTTATTGAGAAGATCGCAGAGCTGGTAAGAGATAAAAAAGTGGAAGGAATCACAGCCATCAACGACCACTCCAACAGGGAAGGTATGCGCATCTGTATCGAACTGAAAAGAGATGCCAATGCCAATGTGATCCTGAATCAGCTTTATAAACATACACAGCTTCAGGATACTTTCGGTGTGATCATGCTGGCTTTGGTGGGCAATACTCCTAAAGTCATGAGTCTTCTGGAAATGCTGAACCATTATCTGAACCATCAGGAAGATGTGGTCACCAGAAGGACCCAGTATGATCTGAACAAGGCGGAAGCCAGAGCCCATATTGTTTCCGGTTTACTGAAAGCCCTGGATGTGATCGATCAGGTGATCCAGATCATCCGGAATTCCAAAACAAGGCAGGAAGCTAAGGATACTTTAATGGAGACCTTTGGCTTTACAGATGTACAGGCTCAGGAAATTGTTAATATGCGTCTGTATCAGCTCACCGGAATGGAGAGAGAACGTCTTCAGAACGAATTTAATGAGCTGGAAGTGAAGATCCGAGAGCTGAAAGCAATTCTGTCTGACAGGAATCTGCTTCTTCGGGTGATCCGGGAAGAAATCCTGGCCATTGCTGAAAAATATGGAGATGACAGAAGAACTTCCATCGGCTATGATGAGTATGATATTTCCATGGAAGACCTGATTCCGAAAGAAAATACAGTGATAGCCATGACAAAACTGGGCTACATAAAGAGAATGACCGTGGACAATTTCCGCAGCCAGAACAGAGGCGGAAAAGGAATTAAGGGTATGTCCACGATAGAAGATGATTATATTGAAGAGCTGCTGATGACGACGACTCACCATTATCTCATGTTCTTTACAAGTACAGGAAGGGTGTACAGGATAAAGGCTTATGAGATTCCGGAGGCCAGCAGAACAGCCAGGGGAACAGCCATTATCAATCTGCTCCAGCTTCAGCCTGACGAGAAGATCACAGCAGTGATCCCTATCAATGAGTTTAAGAAGGGGAATTTCCTCTTTATGGCAACAAAGTACGGACTTGTAAAGAAAACGCCTATTGAGGATTATGCAAATGTGAGAAAGACAGGCCTTGCGGCTATTGCGCTGAGAGAAGATGATGAACTTATTGAAGTTAAATTCACAGATAATAAGAAAGATATTATCCTGGTGACAAAATTCGGACAGTGTATCCGTTTTAAAGAGACCGATGTAAGAGTTACCGGCAGGGTTTCCATGGGTGTAAGAGGTATTAACCTGATGGAAGAAGATGAAGTGATCGGCATGCAGCTTACCTGTCAGGGTGATTATCTTCTGATCGTATCAGAAAAAGGTCTTGGAAAACGTACTTCTGTAGGAGAATTTACCCGTCAGAACCGGGGCGGAAAAGGCGTTAAATGCTATAAGATCACAGAGAAAACAGGAAATGTGATTGGCGTGAAAGCTGTAAACAGTGAAAACGAAATCATGTTGATCACCACGGAGGGAATTATTATCCGTCTGGAATGTAAAGATATTTCCATTCTGGGAAGGATTACATCAGGGGTAAAACTCATGGATCTGAAGGATGATATTACAGTGGCAAGTATTGCAAAAGTAAGAGATAAAGACGAAGAGGGAATACAGGAAGCAGATGCTTCTGACAGAGGAGAGGAATAAATTCATTTCATGACAGTGATAAAAAAAGGGGTTATATTTATTTTAACTGTCTCTGCATGTATGTTTATCTTGGCCGGCTGCGGCGGGAATGGAGTAAATAATAAATCTCCGGAAGCTGTGGTAAGATCTTTGATCCGTTCTTATCAGGAACAGAATTTCCAGAACATAAAAGAATGTTATGGTCTGGCAGAGGATGAGGAGGTACAGGAAGAACTCCAGAAGGAAATTGATTATAATATCAGACTTTTTAAAGCTTATAAAGCAAAGAGCATAGACTTTGAAAAGGCGGATTCTCTTGGAAAAAGTGGAGACAGTCAACTGATCTATGTTTTATTTAACTATGAACCGGAAGATGGAGAAAAAAATCAAAAATGTCCGGTGTTGTCTTTCTATTTTGTAAATGAAAATGAGAAAAGATATTTTGTGGTTCCTGCAAAAGACGTGACAGGAGAAATGAGCCAATATTCCAGGGCCGCTTATGAGAAATTTATGGGAACAAATACCTATAAAAAATATAAGAAGGATTTTGAAAATTTTCAGGAAGAAAATCCATCTTATAAAGAAGAGCTGGACAAGCGTTTCAGCCAGTCAGCGAAAGAAACATAAAAATTGCTGGGCAAGGCTCTGGCAGGAGTGTGCATTAAGAGAAAACACTGATTTTAATGCACACTTCTTTTTGACAAAAGATCCATCAGGCAGACGTTAATGTAAAGTATGTTCTCTTTGTGCACTGCCTGGAAAAATGAACGAAGAAAGTGAGTAGAGAAAAGTGAAGAGAATCCTATTAATGGTGGCATATAATATTCTTTTTGTTCCTTACTATTGGTGTAAATTATGTTATTATGCCAGCCATGTAGAAAAATATACAGAAGAAGAGAGATATAAATTACTCAGATTTATAGATAACCGGGCTATCAAAGGAGGACGGATCCATATTGATGTTCATGGACAGGAAAATATACCAAAAGAAAATGGATTTA
>DXFG01000279.1 GCA_019114545.1 Candidatus Blautia pullistercoris
GTCAGCAGGATTGGGGAAGGAAGAGAAATGGAAGAACTTGATGACTATATATTCCAGATCCCATGGATCGTGGATTACCGGATATCCAGGAAAGGAGAAATTCTGGAAATAGAGGGGCTGACAACGGAAAAAGGCATAGAGGAAAAAGCCGGAGGCCTGCTTCCCGGAGAGTGGAAAGGGAGAAAACTCAACTGTACCTGGAAATCTGCAGAACCAGAGGATGAGCCCTGCTACCGGGGAAAGCGCAGGATAGAGAACTAAGAGAAGGGACAGAGGCAGGGGGAACGCAGATGAATGAATTTTATTATATTGCCCGGCTGCGTATCAAGCGCAGAGAGGATAAAGGAAATGACTACTTTGGAAGGGGAGTGGCGGATCTGCTTCACGGTGTGGATCAGTTCTCCTCACTGAACCTGGCAGCCCGGCATATGGGAATGGCTTACAGCAAGGCCTGGCGGATCGTGCGCCAGGCAGAAGCGGCGCTGGGCATACAGCTGCTGCACCGCATGAGGAAAAATGGTTCCACCCTTACGGCAGAAGGCCGGAAGATGCTTGAAGCTTATGAAGAGGCGGAACAGGCCGCCTGGGCAGCGGCAGATGCAGTGATGGAGCGCTATTATGGAGGAACGGGGAATGAACAGGATCAAGGAGGAACTGCTCCAAAACAGGGGAATGCTGGTGACGGACTTTGATAGGACTCTGACCCTCTCTGGCAGTTCCCTTCATGGGGCGGTGCACGTACTGGGGGAAAATTCGGGACTGGCCGTAGGGCGGGACCGGCTTTTTCAGAAAATGGGAAGAGAGGTTTTGCGTGCTGCAAAGAGGGGGCAGGAGAAGGAAGCTTTGAACAAAAGGGCAGAGGACTGGTGGAAGGAACAGATGGAATTGTATGTGAGAGAGGGCATTGGCCAAGAGGTATTAAAAAAAGCGGCAGAGCTGCTGCCTCCCAGGAGGGAGGCTCTGGAACTCCTGGAGTTTTGCAGAAAGGAAACTTTGCCGGTCTGGATCGTCTCTGCAGGCTTGGGAAATGTGATCCGCTTCTGGCTGGAGGCACAGGGAATTTGGGAAACGGGGATCCAGGTGCTGGCCAATGAGCTTTATTATGCAGGGGAAAACCCTGTAGGATACGGAGAAATCCTTACTATATGGAATAAAAGAGATAAATTTTTTGCTGTAGCAGCACCAGAAGAAGAACAGAAGTTATTTTTCCTTGGAGATAAAAGAGAAGATCTGAGATGGAGAAAAAATAATGAAGAAAGTTATCTGATCCAAGAAGGAGAAATAGTTAAAATAGAGGAATTTGCTTGAGAAACCCAAAAAAAATTGCTATACTTATTATACAATTTTCGGAGATTTGCCGAATATTTTTTGCTTGCAGAATGAAGGCCGGTATTTTTCTGATAGCTTTAGGAGCAAAGCGTGTAAATCCACGTTTTGTATATAAAATTTCTGAATAAGAAAGGAGAAAGCAAATGAAAAAAAAGGTTTTAGCAGTACTGCTGGCAGGCACAATGGCATTGGCCATGGGGGCATGCGGCCAGGGAAGCGGCACAGAGACATCTGAGACCGCCGGAGGAGAAGACGCTGCAGCGGAGGAAACAGACGCTGAAGAAACAGCTTCTGACAGCCAGGAAACGACTGAAGAAGGAGAAGAGGTGGAACTGACTGTATTTGCAGCAGCTTCTCTCACAGAGACTCTTACAGAAATCAGCGAACTCTATAAAGAAGAGCAGCCCAATGTAAGTCTGGTCTTTAACTTTGACTCCTCAGGAACTTTAAAGACCCAGATCCAGGAAGGCGCTGTCTGTGATCTTTTTATTTCTGCAGGACAGACCCAGATGGATCAGATGGACAGTACAGCAGACCCGTCGGTGAACACAGAAGGGCTTGATCTGGTCCTGGAGGACTCCAGGATCGATATTTTGGAAAATAAGGTCGTGCTCTGCGTCAGCGAAAACAGCAGTGTGCCGTTAGAGACATTTGATGATATGGCGGCAGCATTGAAGGAAGGAACAATTCTTCTTGGAATGGGAAACAGCGATGTGCCGGTAGGACAGTATACCCAGAAGATCCTGGAGTATTATGGACTGAATGAAGAAGAACTGGCTGCAAATGGCCGGATCTCTTACGGCAGTAATGTAAAAGAAGTAACCACACAGGTTTCTGAAGGCACCGTGGACTGCGGCGTTATTTATTGCACAGATGCTTACTCTGCAGGGCTTACAGCTTCTGACTATGCTACGCCGGAAATGTGCGGACAGGTGATCTATCCTGCCGCTGTTATGAAGAACAGTCAGTATCAGGAAGAGGCTCAGGCTTTTCTGGATTTCCTTCAGACAGATCCCTGCATGGAAATCTTTGAAGAAGTTGGCTTCTCCAGGGTGACAGAAGGATGATCGATTGGTATCCTTTATGGAACTCTCTGCGGATTGCGGCCATCAGCTGTACGGCTGTATTTTTCCTGGGAATCCCTGCCGCTTACTATATAGCCAGGCTTCCCAGGGCCGTGAAAGGGATTTTAGATGTGATACTGACTCTGCCCATGGTACTTCCTCCTACGGTATGCGGTTATTTTCTGCTGATACTTCTGGGGCCTCAAAGGCCCCTGGGCAGATTTCTGGCTAATTTCGGCATACAGTTTGCAATGACCTGGTATGGAGGCATTGTAGCTTCGGCGGTAGTAGCTTTTCCGTTGATGTACCGGACAGCCAGGGGAGCCTTTGAAAGTTTTGACACTACCCTGGCATATTCCGGGCAGACCCTGGGCCTTTCCAATACCTATATTTTCTGGCGTATCCGGATGCCGGCCTGCCGTCAGGGAATCCTGGCAGGAACGGTCCTGGCTTTTGCCAGGGCTCTGGGAGAATACGGAGCCACCAGTATGCTCATCGGATATGTTCCGGGGCGGACGGCCACCATATCTACCACGGTTTATCAGCTTTGGCGGACCAATAATGAGCAGGAAGCCTTTTTCTGGGTCATGGTAAATGTAGTAATCTCAATAATAATCCTTCTGGCGGTGAATATGCTGGAACGCCGAAACAGAAAGGCAGGTGGCAGGATATGAGCCTTTCCGTTCATATAGAGAAAAAACTGGGCAGCTTCCGATTATCTGTGGATCTGGAACATCCGGGAGGCATCACTGGCCTTTTGGGGGCTTCCGGCTGCGGAAAGAGTATGACTTTGAAGGCCATTGCCGGCATTGAAAAGCCTGACAGAGGAAGGATTGTTTTGGATGACAGAGTGCTTTTTGACAGTGAAAAGAAAATTAATCTGAAACCTCAGGAACGAAGAGTAGGATATCTGTTCCAGAATTATGCGCTGTTTCCCAATATGACCGTGGAGAAGAATATTCTCTGCGGTTTATCCAGGGAAAAGGATAAAGGCCTTCGCAGAAAGAAAATGGAAGAAATGCTGGAGAAAATGGATCTTACAGCCCAGAGGAAGCTGTATCCGGGACAGCTCAGCGGAGGACAGCAGCAGAGGACGGCCCTGGCCCGGATCCTGGTCAGTGAGCCGGAGGTGCTTTTGCTGGATGAGCCTTTCAGCGCCTTGGATTCTTATCTGCGGGAGCTGCTGCAGATACAGGTAAAAGACATCCTTGCAGGGTATGGAAAGGATGTGCTGCTGGTAAGCCACAGCCGGGATGAAATTTATTATCTCTGTGGCCGGACGGCAGTTATGGAAAATGGAAAAATCCTGAAGACCGATGATACAAAAAAACTTTTTGCCGACCCGGGAAGCTGGGCAGGAGCAGAGCTGACCGGCTGCAAAAATATTGCTGAGGCCAGAAAGACCGGGGAATATGAGGTGGAAGTTCCAGATTGGGGAATCCGTCTGCGTACAGGAAAACCAGTAAAAGATCATGTGTGCGCCGTGGGCCTCCGGGCTCATTACTTTAACCCCAAAGCCAGGGAAAATATTTTTCCGGTTTCCTATGCATCGGAAAAAGAAGAACCTTTTGAAATGAGAATATTGTTCCGGTATGCAGGACAAAAAGAAGGGACGCCGGATTTGTGGTGGAGACTGCCTAAGGACAGAAATCCCAGGACCATGCCGGAGAAACTTGGTATTGCCCCCCAGAATGTCCTGCTTCTGTATCCGGAGCCACAGGAGGATGATATATGAAATTAATACGGACGGAGGACGCGGTAGGACAGGTGCTCTGCCACGATCTGACCCAGATCATTCCGGGAGTAGTGAAAGGCCCCCGGTTTCGGAAAGGGCATATTGTTGCCCGGGAAGATATTCCCGTACTTCTGAGCATGGGAAAAGACCAGCTTTATGTGTGGGAAAAGGATGATACTGTTTATCACGAAAACGAAGGGGCGGAGATTTTATGCCAGGTATGTCAGGGAGAAAATATGATCCCTTCTGAGGTAAAAGAGGGTAAAATCGAGCTGACTGCAGCCTGTGACGGATTGTTTCTGGTTGACGTGGAAAGACTGAATGCCATTAATGAGATCGACCAGGTAATGATCGCTACCAGGCACAGCAATACTCCGGTGAAAAAAGGGGATAAGCTCCTGGGAACCAGGGTGATCCCTCTGGTGATCAAAAAAGAAAAAATGGAGCTGGTCAAAAAGACTGCAGGGGAAAAACCTCTCTGCCAGCTCTTGCCTTACCGGCTGAAAAAAGCCGGGATCGTGACTACAGGAAACGAAGTATTTTATGGAAGAATCCAGGACAAATTTACTCCTGTGGTGAAGAAAAAGCTGGAACAGTACGGAATACAGGCAGAGGAGCATATTATTGTTGGAGATGAAAAAGAGAAGATCACAGAGGCAATCCTGGAACTGAAAGCCAGAGGCTGCGAGCTTATTATAGCCACAGGAGGCATGAGTGTAGATCCCGACGACCAGACGCCGGGAGCCATAAAGGAAAGCGGCGCTCAGGTGGTCACCTATGGAGCTCCGGTGCTTCCGGGAGCTATGTTCTGTCTGGCTTATTTTCCTGATGGAACTCCGGTCATGGGACTGCCAGGCTGTGTAATGTATGCGAAGACTACGATTTTTGACCTGGTCCTGCCTAAGACTGCGGCTGGAATACAGGTCTCCAGAAAGGATATTACCAGACTTGGAAACGGCGGCCTGTGCCTGGGATGTGAGGAATGCCGCTGGCCGGACTGCGGATTTGGAACGGGCTGATATCAGAAAGGAGGGAAACCGGAGATATGTTTGACAAATATGGAAGAGAAATCGATTATATACGGATTTCAGTGACAGACCGCTG
>DXFG01000280.1 GCA_019114545.1 Candidatus Blautia pullistercoris
ATGGAGGATACCCCGAAGCAGGGTGTCCTCTTTTTTGCGCGATACGCCGGTCGGGCGACCGCCGTGCAAAGCCATATGAAGAAGAATTTCCTTTTATGAAGATCATGTAAAGGAGATAATGAAAATGAACAATGAAGCAGCAGTAAACAGAAAAATAAGTACACAGAACCGGTCAAAACTGAGGACCACTGTGCAGATCGGCATGCTTGGAGCAATCGCCTTAGTCCTGATGTTTTTTGAATTTCCGATTCCTTTTATTGCACCGCCTTTTATCAAAATGGATTTCTCTGAGATTCCGGTGCTGGTGGGAACTTTTGCAATGGGACCTTTAGCAGGTGTGCTTATCGAGCTCCTTAAGAACCTGCTGAATCTGGTGATCCATGGAACCACCACTATGGGCGTGGGAGAACTGTCTAACTTTATTATCGGCTGTGCCTTTGTAGTTCCGGCAGGCCTGTTTTACAGAAAGAAAAAGACAAGAGTCAATGCATTGAAAGGAATGGCAGCAGGTACTTTGCTGATGGCGGCTATGGGCTGTCTGACTAATGCTTTTATTATGTTCCCGTTATACAGCACTCTTATGGGGATTCCCATGGACAGCTTTATTGCCATGGGAACAGCAATCCATCCGGCCATTGACAATATGGTCTCATTTGTTATACTTTGTATGGTACCTTTTAATCTGTTAAAAGGTATCGTGATTTCATTTATTACCCTGCTTCTCTATAAGAGACTGCGGGTACTGTTAAAAGGAGAATAAGTATGGCAAAGATCAACGGCATTACCCAGAAGACCCGGAATCCTTTTGTGAATCTCTACGAGCTGGACAGAGAGTCAAAAACAGGAAAAAAAGGAAAGTATTATGTGGCTTCCAGGGCAAAAGATCAGGAAGCGCTGAAGCTTCGGACAAGAAAAAACACCCCTGACGGAGTGATCATTTACAGCCTTTATGGGGAGAAGCAGGACCGGGTAGTGCTGGTGCGCCAGTATCGATACAGTATTGACGACTATATTTATGAATTTCCGGCAGGCCTGGTAGAGCCGGAGGAAAATTTCAAAGAAGCCGGGATCCGTGAGATGAAAGAGGAGACCGGGCTTACCTTTACTCCCATTGAAGTGGATCCTGCCTATGAGAAGCCTGCCTTTACCACCATCGGTCTTACCGATGAGTCCTGTGCCATTGTGTTTGGAATGGCGGAGGGCAGGATATCCAGAGAATTTCAGGAAGACACCGAAGAGATTGAAGTCGTTCTGGCAGACAGAGAGGAAGTCAGGAGAATTTTAAAAGAAGAAAATATTGCCATTATGTGCTCCTACATGCTGATGCATTTCCTTCATGATGAGAAACCCTTTGACTTCCTGAAAGAATTATAAAAAACAGAAGAATCCGACTGTCCGGTATCGGCGGCGGCCAAATGAGTATAAATACTCGCCTGGCTCGTCACTTTATGGTATACTTAGGAAAAGCCGGAAGCAAAGAGGCTATGTCTGAAACGGCAGCAGCCTCTTTTTCAATCAGGCGAAAAGGGAGCGAACGACAGGTTTCATGAAATTAAAAAAATATGTGAAGAGCATTCTGGTATTTTTTATAACACTGATAGGGATCATCCTGGGCGTTTTTCTGGGAATCCGATTCCTCCAGTTCTTTATGCCTTTTGTTATCGGATGGATCATCTCCATGATCGCAAATCCTCTTGTCAGGATTCTGGAACGGCGGCTGAAAGTGGCCAGAAAGCATACTTCTATGCTGATCATCATAGGGGTTCTGGCCTTGGTGATAGCAGCGATCTATTTCCTGGGAGTAAGGATTGGACAAGAGACCAGAGCCTTTCTGGATCAGGCACCGGAAATGTATGCCGATTTCAGGGAAGACTTTCAGAGCGCCGGAAGGAACATGGAGAGCATCATCAGCGAACTGCCGGAAAATATACAGGAAAGTCTGAAAGAAGTGCAGCAGGATATAGGGGATATTACCGGACAGGCTGTAGGAAGACTCAGTCAGCTGACGGTAGATAAGGCGGGTTCTTTCGCCCGAAATATCCCAAGCATACTCATATCCATTATTTTCAGTATTTTGTCTGCTTATTTTTTCATCGCAGACAGAGACAGGATCCTGGAATTCGGACGGGCCCATACCCCTCAGATCATCCAGGAAAAATGGCGGATGATGGCAGAAAGTTTTAAAACTGTATTTGGCGGATATTTTAAGGCACAGTTTAAGATCATGGCCGTTATCGGAGTGATTCTCTTTATAGGAATGCTTATACTGAGAGTAAGATTTGCTATTCTGGTGGCTATCCTGGTAGCTTTTCTGGATATGCTTCCTTTCCTGGGAACAGGAACCGTTCTGATTCCATGGGCAGTGTTTAAGCTGGTGTCCGGAGATATCCGTTATGCTCTGGGGCTGGTGATCCTATATCTGACTACCCAGCTGGTGCGCCGTATCATAGAGCCAAAGCTGGTAGGAGATTCCATCGGCATGAACCCTCTGGTCACTTTGATCTTTATGTATATCGGATACCGGATCGGCGGCGTTATCGGAATGATCCTGGCTGTGCCTGTAGGGGCCATTGTCCTGAATTTCTACAAGGCAGGGACCTTTGATGGTGTGCTCAATGGCCTGAAAGAGGCAGGGAGAGACTTGTTTCAATGGATGTATAGTGATAAGCCCTCATAGAAATAAGATTTTCAGGAACATTCCGGACAGAATAAAGAACCCGAATAAAAGCAGGAGCATAGTAAAGATCCAGGTAAAAAAAGTGTATACAGGCTGGTGTTTCCATTTCTCATGAAGGTGGCTCTTCGTCTCCCAGACTTCCCACAGGCAGAGCACAACTCCATGGTAAAGGGCGAAAAGCAGGCTGGAAGGGGTGATTCCGTAGAATACGCCTAATACACCCATAGTCAGAAGATATCCCAGACATTTTTGCAGAAGCGGGCAGGAAAACTGCCTGCTTTTTTTGAACCTTTTCAAAAGGGGACAGAAGATAAATTCCTTCAGCCAGTCAGTAAAAGTGATCTGCCATCTGTCCCAGAACTGCCGGATAGTGACGCTGAGAAAGGGTTTCTGAAAGTTGCTCTTTAATTCTGTGCCCAGAAGACAGGAGCACCCGGCAGCGATCCTTGAAAAACCAGCCAGATAGAAAAAAAGACGGGCTCCGTAAAGGCAGGCATAGAGGAGAATCTGGCAGAACACAGGGGATTCCGGCATCCGGGATTCCAGGCTTTGAAGGGGCAGCGAAAGAATATGGGCGATAAAAAGAAGATAAAGGATCCCCCAGAAAAGTTCTTTCAGCCCTCTGACAAGAAGGCGGCGGTATGCTGAGACAGATGGTACATGGCCCCAGGTTTGGTGAAACTGTCTGCTGCTGTTTAAAGGCCCCAGGAAAAGACTGGGAAAGAAAAGAAGATATCCGGCACATTCCCCTGCAGGATATTCCTGTATCCGGCCTTTATATATATGTGCAAGGACCTGGATGGTCTTCAGGGAAAAACAGGCCGTTGCTGCATATAGGGGAAGATGTTTTCCCTGGATAAGAACAAAATTTTTCAGGATCATGGGAAAAAGGGAGAGCAGAAGAAAGAGGGGAAAACCCCAGGTGCTGAAAAACTGCTTTTCCCTCCACAATATAGCGGTTTTAATCAGCAGTATGGACCAGAGAAAGGAACCAAGAAGATAAAAAAGCTGCAGGGGCCTGGA
>DXFG01000281.1 GCA_019114545.1 Candidatus Blautia pullistercoris
GGCTTTTCATCATGATGCTCAAACAATTCCTGACAAATTCCGCTGTCTTTGGCTGCACGATCCAGCAGCTCTTTGTCATAACACTTAACTCCCAATTTCTCTGCCACCCGGAGTCCGATCTCCCGCCCTCCGCTGCCATACTGACGTGCAATCGTAACTACTGTATTAGCTGCCATACCACACACTCCTCTCCATATGATGTGTTAATATTTAATATATTTCTATTATAATCTATTTTTTTCAAAATGTATATAAAATTTTCTGTAAAACACTATCCTCTCAGCTTTTCCAATAATTTTTCAAAATATTCCGGCAGAGGTGCAGTGAATTCCATATATTCCCCCTTTACCGGATGAAGAAAGCCCAGAACCATGGCATGAAGCGTCTGCCCCTGTAAAGAGGGGAAGGGACACCTTTTCGGTCCATAGAGAGTATCTCCCAGAAGAGGATGTCCAATGCTGGAAAGGTGCACCCGGATCTGATGAGTTCTGCCGGTTTCCAGCTGGCACTCAATATACGTATAATTTCCAAATCTTTCCAGGACTTTAAAATGGGTCACAGCTTCTTTCCCGCCCCGGACATTGACGGCCATTTTCTTTCTCTCTACAGGATGACGGCCGATAGTGCCTTCCACAGTCCCGGTATCTTCCTTTATATTCCCATGGACAACAGCCCGGTATCTTCTGGTAATACTGTGTACTTTCAGCTGCTGTGCCAGGCTCTGATGGGCTGTATCGGTCTTGCATACCACCAGGGCTCCTGTAGTGTCCATATCGATCCGGTGAACGATCCCGGGACGGAGTACCCCGTTGATTCCTGAAAGGTTGTCCCTGCAGTGATACATAAGTGCGTTTACCAGGGTGCCGCTGTAATGCCCGGCGCTGGGGTGTACTACCATCCCTTTCGGCTTATTTACTACCAGAAGCTGATCGTCTTCGTAGAGAATATCAAGGGGAATATTTTCCGGCTCAATGTCCGGCTCCTGATTTTCCGGAAGAAAGACCACGATCTCATCCTCTTCTCCCACCTTCAGACTGGCTTTGGCCGGCTTTCCATTTACAGTAATGTTCCCTTCTTTAAATTGTTTCTGTAAAAAAGAGCGGGAGTAATCCTTCATTACTTCCGCCAGAAATTTATCGATCCTCTCCCCTGCCCAGGAAGGATCTGATTGTAAACAAAGACGTTTCATTTTTCCCTCTTCCATTTCAAAAACTGAAAATCTTCATCTTTATAGTAACAAAGTACCAGGATCAGCAGCAGGAACATACTGGTAGTCACATAAATATCCGCCACATTGAATACCGGAAAGTCGATCAGAGAAAAATAGATGAAATCCACCACATAATTCAGACGCACCCGGTCGATCAGATTTCCAATTCCTCCTGCAGTGATCATAATGCAGAGAAGCTTCAGCAGATTATATTTTTTATCGGAAGGTATCCTCCACAGAACATAACACACGCATATTAAAATAATGGCCGTCAGGATCAGCAGGAAAGTTCGCTGATCCTGAAAGATCCCGAAAGCCGCGCCTCTGTTTTCCAGATAGTGCAGACAAAGGACCCCGGGGATCAGGGAAATATCTTCCTGCCCCTTTAAATGCTCTACAGCCAGATTTTTCGTCCACTGATCAAAAGCCACCAGAACTGCCGTGGAAACCAGGAACAGGAGAAAGGTTGCCAGCCGCTTTTTTTCTGTATTCATCCCTGTTGTACCTCCTGATTTTCCATTCTTATACTTTCTATGGCCTCACAAAGCTCCTGATCTGTTACGCTGGTATCTATAACCGCCCATCCTGGTTTTTCCATAAGGACAAACTTAATCTTTCCTTTTTCCATCTTTTTGTCAGATTTTGTAGCCTCCAGAATCTCCTCAGTGGAGAGACCGGGTACCTGCAAAGGCAGGCCAAAGGAGGTCAGCTGCCTGGCCGCTTCCAGATATTCCGCCTGAGAGATCAGCCCTCTTTCTCTGGAAATATAAGCAGAGGCCATACAGCCTACAGCAACACACTGTCCATGGGCCATAGCAAAGTTTTTCAGCTTTTCTACCGCATGTCCCACCGTATGTCCCATATTCAGCACAGCCCGTTCTCCCTTTTCTGTAGGATCATTTTCCACCACCGTCTTTTTGATCACACAGCTCTGGAAGATCATCTCCCGACAGGCCTCTTCTTCTCTCTTTAAGATTGCCTCCCGGTGTTCATCCAGCCAATGGCTGTATTCCCGGCTGCGGATCAGTCCGTGTTTGATCACTTCTCCCATGCCGCAGGCAAATTCTTCATCCGGAAGTGTCTTTAAAGTAGAAACATTCATATACACCAGACGGGGCTGATGAAAGGCTCCTACCATGTTCTTATACTGTTTAAAATCTACCCCTGTCTTTCCTCCTATACTACTGTCCACCTGAGCCAGAAGAGTGGTAGGGATCTGGATGAAGTCAATTCCCCGAAGATATGTGGCAGCCGCAAAGCCGGTCATATCTCCCACAACACCTCCTCCAAGGGCGGCCAGAAGATCCTTCCTGTCAAAGTGATTCTTGATCAGAAACTCATAGATCCCCTGAATTTCTTCCAGGTTTTTATTTTCTTCTCCTGCAGGAAGGACATAAGAATAAATCTCCCTTCCTGTTTTTTTTAGCTCACTTTCCGCCTTCTCCAGGAAGATGGGGGCCACATGACTGTCCGTGACGATACAGAGTCTCTTTCCCTGATTTGGCAGATCCTTTACTTCCTGAGACAAAGAAGCAAAATCCCCATAAAAAACAATAGGATACGTAAACTCTCCCTCTCTTTTTACCAGCAATCTCTGCTCGGTCATATACAATTCCTCCCTTTCAGCAATAACGGTATAAAACAACATGAAACCGGTTCTTTTTTGTCTTATTAGTCACAGAACTAAACTGGAATTTTCCCTTCCCCCGCACAGATACAATGTCTCCTTCTTTGATGGAATAGGCATTAGAGACTATACTCTTTCCATTTACAAACACCTTGCCTCCCTCTATCAGACCCAGGATGCTGTTCCGGGAGCTCCCAAAAGCCAGTGCGATCACACTGTCCAGCCTGGGAGAAGCCACTGTACCTGAGACTTCCTCTCTCCTGGGCGAGGGAAGAGGTTCCTCCTCCAAGAGCCGGCGGGCCTGTACGGAAGTATGACGGATCCGCACCAGTTCTTCTGCAAGGAAGTCCGCCATAGACTCCTGGCAAAACACGTAGCCGGCCTCCTGGTCCAGAAGGATATCTCCGATCTTGGACCGGTCAATTCCCAGATTCAGGATTGCTCCCAGATAATCTCTGTGGGTCAGATCCTCAGAAAACTTTTTATTCAACGGCCGGATCTTCACACAGGCAATGGGATAATCCTGCTCATAAGAAAGAGCCTCAGGGACGAATGCCGCCATCTGACGCTCCGCTGACTCATAGCCCCCAAAAGTTTCCACTTTCACTCCTGTATCGCGAAAAGAGAGGCTGTGAAGTATATTCTGCTGATTTAAGTCGAGAAAATCGGAAAAGGTAAGAATGCCTCTGTAATAGGCTTTCTTACCCAATTCCCTCATACGCTTTTCAAATAAATCTTCTTTATCCATGCTTTTTAAAATCCTTCATACATAGATGCAGATCCGGCAATATCATTTAAGATCTCCTGAGAGTCTCCGGTAATATCCACGCCTTCCGGAGTGAGAATGAAAATATAAGAGGAAACCTTTTTAATATTTCCGTCTATGGCATAGCTGGCTCCTGCTGTAAAATCAATGATGTGCTGTGCCAGTGTAATATCCAGTCCTTCCAGATTCAGAATGACTGTGCAGTTATCCAGGAGAGCATCCACAATCTCTGTAGATTCATCGAACTGCTTGGGTTTGATCACACATACTTCATTGGATGAACCGGCAGAAGATCCGGAGGATTTTTTCTTAACACTATACATAGGCGTCACCTTACTGGAAGAATTCTGGGTTTTCGGCTGCTTGGGTGTTTTAGCAGCTGATGAAGTTTTCTTTTCTTTCTTTTCCTTTTTCGTATTCTTTACCGGAGGAAGATCGTCATCCAGGTCATCATCATAATCATCATCCAGCTTCTTGAAAAACCTCTTCTTCGGCTTCTCATCATCGAAATCGTCATCTGCTTCATCTAAAAACTCGTCGTCATCATAATCATCATTTACTTTCACTGCATCCAGAAATTTATCTAAAAAACTCATCTTTTAATCTCCATTTCCTATTCTTCTATATTATAATTTCTCTCTCCGAAGATGCCTGTCCCTACCCGAACATGTGTGGCACCTTCTTCAATGGCGACTTCATAATCGCCAGTCATGCCCATACTCAGGACATTCATAGTAACATTATCAAAGTTTTTCTCTCTGATGTCAACACTTAATTTTCTTAAATTTCTGAAAACGCTTCGATTTTCCTCCGGATCCTCCACATAAGGAGCGATGGTCATCAGGCCGTTTACCTGGATTCCGGGAAGTTTGGCGATATTCTCCACCAGAGAAGGAGCTTCCTCCACAGAAACACCGAATTTACTTTCTTCCCCGGCTACATTTACCTCCACCAGTACCGGCATCACAAGATCATGCTTTACAGCTTCCTTGCTGATCTCCTGGGCCAGCCGGAGGCTGTCCACGGAATGGATCAGGCAGGCCTTGTCTATCACATATTTTACTTTATTTCTCTGAAGATGGCCGATCATATGCCAGCGGATATCCTTTGGCAGAACCTCCTCCTTGGCAGTCAGCTCCTGAACCTTGTTTTCTCCAAAGTCCCGCACTCCCAGAGGGAGAAGCTCTTCGATCATAGATACAGGTTTGGTCTTACTCACTGCGATAAGCGTTACCTCCTGGCGGCTTCTCCCTGCTCTTTTGCAGGCATTCTCTACTTTTTCCTCTACAGCTCTGTAATTTTCACAGACACTCATAGTTCTTACTTCCTTTCTCTCTCAGTCATTCTAATTAGAACCCGAATACACGATTTCTTCTTCGTTTACAGTACTTCCATCCCGAACAATATAATCAAAAGCCCGAAGGCCGTAGGAGGTTCCCTGCTCCACGATGCAGTACTCTTCATTCTGATCCATAATTTCGATCTGGCGGAAAACCGCATATCCCTGATTGATATTATAAACCCCTTGCAGATTATCCGTATTTCCTACGGTAAAGGTCTCTCCGGAATCCGGCTTGACAAGTACGTCACCTTCCTTGAGCGTGTCTTTATCCACATAACACAGACCTCCGGAAGTGTCCTGGGTTCCTTCTGTGATCTCATTTCCGTCGGCATCTATCCGCTTATATATGGTTACATTCACAAACTCCGTTGAAGACGAATCTCCGTTTCTGACCTCCTTCAGAAATCCCTGTGTATCGCCGTTATCTCCCAATGTAAGGAAATCCAGTGGAACTGTATAGAATTCTTTTTCCACAATGGAACTTACCGGTATCTTCAATCCACTCTGGGTATTGACCACCAGCTCAACTTCCAGGAAACGGTCTTCCGCATAGCGGGTCATTCCGTTTACAAGATCAATCCTGGCCACCTTCTGGCTTCCTACGTTCACTATAGTCAGAGAACCATTCTGGCTTTCGCCGTCTTTTACAAATTTTACCTGTATGGATTCTCTGCCCGCCAGTGCCGCCGCCATCTGATCTGTCAGAGGCACCATCAGGGTCCAGTTCTCACTGGTTACCAATTTATAGACGGAATCCCCTGGCTGGACTTCTCCATCTGTGATCAGGTTTTCATTCTGATAAGACATCTGGTCAAAATCTTCCTCCACCAGACTATCTGCAGTTTTGTTTTCATACCCGTCAGTAGAATACATAACGATACCGGCTTCCGGTGCTGTATATACATCCTGATTTCCCACAGAAATCACATTTCCATTAGAATCCTGAGAATTCCCGCTGTCATTTACAGTTCCGGTTTCTCCCGTTTCCGCTGTTCCTTCCACAACATTTCCGTTATCAGCTTCTGTATCTTCCCCGGAAGTTTCCCCTGTTTCTTCACTGGTAAGACTGTCCTGGGCTGTCTGCCCGGTGCCTGTGCTCCCTGACAGGGCGTCTTCGGCGGCCTGAAGGATCGTTCCCCGTATCTGATATTTATAACTGTAGGTATCATAAAAGCGATTGCTGTTATAGGCATAAGAAAACTGAGAAGCGCTGGAACGTACATCTTCCATCTGCTCTTCGGTAAGGGCTGCAGCCTCTGTTTCCTGTTCTTCATTGGACAGACTGTAAACAGAGCCATTCTGGCGGACCTGCATACCTTCTGTGGCATAGTATTCAATATACCCGCTCTTCTCAGCGGTCACCACCTCTTCTGTACGGAGAGCCAGAGCAGTACACACCGGGTTCTTCGTCAGAGGGCCCACGGTTACCTGATAAGAAGTTACATGCCCTGAAGTTGCATAAAGTACAACCGTAATGATCATGTATAGAAGCAGAGCAGCAAACATGATCGTGGTGATATTATAAGTCAGTAATTTTCCAATAGCTATAAAAATATTTTTGACAGTTCCTGAAAACTTTCTCCTGCCTGACAATAGAATTCTCCTTTTCTGTTCAAAAACTCATAGATATTTCCAAGGACTACCCTACATTTTACCATTTTCAATAAAGAATCACAATAGAATTTTTTTTGAATAAAACTTCCCTTTATGGAAATAATAAGCACTGATAAAGGAGGCAGTGAATATGAACAGCAAATTTTTAGACTATACCGCCCTGATCATAACTATTATCGGTGCGGTAAATTGGGGGCTTATCGGCTTCTTCCGCTTTAATCTGGTAACTTTCTTATTCGGGGATATGACCTGGATTTCCAGGATCATCTATGGTCTTGTGGGAATCTGCGGGCTTTATCTCCTCAGCTTATTCGGCAGGATCTCTTCTTTTTCTGATAATGACTGATCATTTCTTTTTCGTCCGGAAATGCTGGAAATTTCAGCGGACGGACAAAAGAGCCGCCCTGTACGGGCGGCTCTTAACCGTGTTTTCATATAAATTTTTGAAGGCGGTTTAAAGGGAAATTAAAACCATGCTCTTTGCGCTTTCCGGTAAGTCTACCTCGTTTTTCGAGAGACTTACAATAAAGGAAACTTCATATTTCTTTCCCATTGCATCCAGACGTTCCAGAACCTCTTCCAGCTCATCATCCTCTGCCTTGGAAATCTTCAGAAAACTATCCAGAAACATTTTTTCAAGATCGTTGTCCTGAGAGATCACACCGGAGATAAATCCTAAAAATTCACTGCTGTTCTGAATATCGTACTCAGACATATCAATGAGACGTACCTTATTATTTAATTCGTACATATGCTTTCTGCTCTTATCCAGATAAACAAATGTACCATTTGCTTCTTTTACTTCTTTATTTACTTTGTCCAGAAGTTCCTTTGTTTTTCCTTTACCTTTTTCACCTACAATTAACTGAACCATCGCAATTTCCTCCTTAGCCGCACGTAATATGTATTTTTACTAAAAACGTGGTTATCGTTGAAATAATTAT
>DXFG01000282.1 GCA_019114545.1 Candidatus Blautia pullistercoris
TCTTCCTCATCTTCGGAGTAAGTTCCGTCTTCTGACCTGGAAATATCATCCCTGGCCCTTTCTGCCAAAGCCATAACGCTGGAATTATCCTCTTCAGTTATGATCCTGCGGACACGGACATTGCTGGTATCGGTACCGTCTATTCCCCCTACATAGATGAGCGTTACCTCATTGCCTGGAATGATTCCGTTAACACATTCTACTTCTGTGGAAGAGCAGTCTTCAAAGGAGAGCTCCTGTCCGTCATCTGTTTCAATAGAAATTTCTGAACCGGTATATCTGGTAAGGGTACCAGTCATGGAAGAAGAGACAGCATCCAGTTCCGCCTCCTCTTCCTCCCGGGAATTTCCTCCGCCGCAGGCGGAGAAAGAGAGACAGATGGATAAGGTCATCAGCAGCAACAAAAATTTTCTCATTCAAATACCTCCTGTATCAGACGTAATAATAAGTTCTTGAGTGTGCTATTCCTGCATTCGTTTTTCCAGATGCTTCCGGAAGATCAGCAGGAATGCGATGGAAGACATCACCGCACCGATCCCGTCCGCCAGAGGCTGGGCATAAAAGGCGTTTTTGGCTCCGAAGAATACAGGAAGAATTATGGTAAACAGCATATAGTCTCCTTTCCGGAATACAGAAAGAAAAAGAGCGGTCCTGCTTCTTCCCAGGGCGGTGAAGCCATCTACAAATACATACTGGAAACTAAGGGGAATGATCATCAGTGTGAATACATGGATCCCCCATACACAGAGATTTGTCTGTCCAAGATCTCTGGTGAAAATCCGGATGAAATATTCCGGAATCGTTCTGGATACCAGGAACATGATGGTAGTAAAGCAAAGACACAGCAGCAGTATGTATTTTTCCGCTGATTTTACCCGGACAATATTTTTGGCGCCGTAATTGTAGCTTAAGATTGCCTGTGTTCCGCTGGAAATTCCCAGCATGGGACCGGTGATCAGCATCATATAACTCTGCACAATAGTAGCGCAGGTGATCAGGAGATCTCCTTCCTCTGGACCGCCGTAGGTCTGAAGCACAGTATTCAGCACAATAAGGATTACGCTGTCTGTGGCCAGAATCAGGAAGGGAGAGACTCCCAGAGCCAGAATGCGCTGGACGATTACAGAAGAAAAATTCTTTTTCTTCAGGAGTGTGATCTTTACAGGGATCCTTTTTCCAATCAGAAACCGGAAGGCAAAGGCACAGGATACAAACTGGGCGATGACAGTAGCGATGGCCGCTCCTGCTACGTTCATATGAAAGCCGAAGATAAATACAGGATCCAGCAGGATATTGGTCAGGGCGCCTACGATAACAGTCATCATTCCCACACCGGGAAATCCCTGACAGGTGATAAAATAATTCAGTCCCACTGCCATAAGGGCGAAAAAGGTACCCACGGTATATATGGTCATATAAGAATCCGCATAGGGAAAGGTGGCTGGACTGGCACCGAACCAGTTCAGCAGATGATCTTTGAGCAGAAGAAAGACAAAGGTCAATAGTGCGGAAAACAATACCAGCAGAAGAAAGCTGTGTGCCAGTATGTTTTCTGCCTGCTTTTTTCTGCCGGCACCCATGCGCATAGCCATTAGAATAGAACCCCCAAGACCTATCAGCGTTCCGAAAGATGTCAGAAGAGTGACAATGGGACCGCATACACCTACACCTGCAAGGGCGACATCTCCGATACCTTTGATATTTCCGATAAACATACGGTCTACCGTGCTGTAAAGTACATTTACAAACTGGGCGATCATGGAAGGAATCGCCAGTTTCAGGACTAACAGGGGAACTTTATCTTTTCCTAAATCTGTTGTCTTTTTCATTTTTTCATTGGTTCTCCTTTTCCTATTGATTTTAATACGGATTGGCCGAAAAGAAAAGAGAAAATACTTGCTTAATATAAATTGCCTATGCTATACTGACTTTATAAAGAACGAAGAAACGAGAGGGCTGTTGTGTAAGACCGGAGGTTTTATGCGGCAGTCCCTTTTCTGGTAACAGGAGAAGTGAAATGTTGAAAATCAGAGAATACGTTAAAGCGAAGGATCTGGAGGAAGCTTACCAGTTGAATCAGAAGCGCTCCGCCTGTGTCCTTGGAGGAATGGTATGGCTGAAAATGGGTAGCCGGAATGTGGGAACCGCCATAGATCTGTCCGGGCTGGGCCTGGATACCATTGAGGAAAATGAAGAAGAATTCCGTATCGGTGCAATGGTCAGTCTGCGGGATCTGGAGATACATAAAGGACTGGCAGAATATACCCGGGGCGCCATGAAGGAAAGTCTGCGGCATATCGTAGGTGTCCAGTTCCGAAATTGTGCTACGGCAGGCGGCAGCATTTTCGGAAGATTTGGCTTTTCCGATGTCCTTACCATGTTTCTCGCCATGGATTCTTATGTAGAATTATATAGGGGAGGCATTCTTCCCATGGAAGAGTTTGCCAAGATGAAAAGAGACCGTGATATTCTGGTTCGGATTCTGGTAAAGAAGCGGCCGGCGGCGATGGCGTATATCAGTCAGAGAAACAGCAGTACAGATTTTCCTGTTCTGGCCTGCGGCGTTTCCCTTTTTGAAGGCGGCGAGACAAAAGTGACCCTGGGAGCCTGTCCCTATAAGGCAGTCCTTGTAAAAGATGAAGAAGGGATCTTGAAGGATTTCCTGACGAAAGATTCTGAAGCGCAGAAGAAAGCAGCAGAAGCTTTTGCCGCTTATGCCAGGGAACATGTTCCTACAGGAAGCAATATGAGGGGATCGGCCCAGTACAGAAGCCATTTGGTTCAAGTACTGGTCAAAAGAGCGCTGATCCAGGCAGGAGGTATGAAAAATGGAAATTAAGTTTTGGCTCAATGGAAAGAAAATCCAAGCAGAAATCCAGGCAGATACCCTTCTTCTGGACCTTCTGAGGGAAAAAGAATGTTATAGTGTAAAGAGAGGCTGTGAGACTGCCAATTGCGGTCTGTGCACGGTTCTGTTAGAGGAAAAACCGGTATTATCCTGCAGCATGCTGGCTGTAAGAGTGGAAGAGAAACATGTGGTCACCTTGGAGGGACTTCAGAAAAAGGCGGAAGAACTGGGTGGATTTCTGGCAGGAGAAGGTGCAGAACAGTGCGGGTTTTGTAATCCCGGATTTATGATGAATATTTTTGCCATGGAAAAAGAGCTTAATGATCCTACGGAAGAGGAAATCAATGAGTATCTGGCAGGAAATCTCTGCCGCTGTTCCGGATTTATGGGACAGACCAGAAGTATCCTGAAATACCTGGAATATAAGAAAAAACTAAGAGAGGGGGAAGGACAATGAAATATGTGAATCAGCCTATGGTGAAAAAAGATGCAATGGCCCTGGTAACAGGAAAGCCTGTCTACACAGATGATATTGCTCCCAAAGACTGTCTGATCGTAAAGGTGCTGAGAAGTCCTTATGCCCATGCTCTTATTGAGGAAATCAAGACAGAGACAGCTATGAAAGTTCCAGGGATTGCCTGTATCCTGACTTACAAAGATGTACCCCAGCAGCGTTTTACCCTGGCAGGACAGACCTATCCGGAGTTCAGCCCATATGACAGGCTGATCCTGGACCAGAGAGTCCGGTTCGTAGGAGACGGGGCGGCCATTGTGGCAGGAGAGACAGAGGCTGCAGTAGATAAAGCTTTGAAACTGATCAAAGTAAAATATAAGGTCCTTCCCGCAGTGCTGGATTTTCATAAAGCAAAAGACAATGAGATCCTGATCCATCCCGAGGATAACTGGGAAGCCAAGATGCCGGTGGGAGCAGATAATAAAAGAAACCTCTGCGCGCAGAAAGAGGAGAGCCTGGGAGATGTGGACGCTCTGCTGAAAGAATGCAGATATGTGGTGGACAGAACCTATCATACCAAAGCAAACCAGCAGACTATGATGGAGACTTTCCGGGCCTACACTTATCTGGACCATTTCGGGAGACTGAACGTAGTAGCTTCCACTCAAGTGCCTTTCCATGTGAGGAGGATCCTGGGCCGGGCCCTGGGTATCGGCGCATCTAAAGTCCGGGTGATCAAACCCAGGATCGGCGGAGGATTTGGGGCAAAGCAGACGGCGGTGTGCGAGATGTATCCGGCTATCGTAACTATAAAGACCGGAAAGCCGGCCAAGATCGTCTATTCCCGGTATGAGTCCCAGATCTGTTCCTCTCCCCGCCATGAAATGGAAGTGCGGGTACGGCTGGGAGCCGATGAGAAGGGGATTTTGAAAGCTATTGATATCCATACACTTTCCAATACGGGCGCCTATGGCGAACATGGTCCTACCACGGTAGGACTTTCCGGACATAAGCCTCTGGGACTTTACCGGAATACAGAGGCCTACCGGTTCAGCTACGAGGTAGTATATACCAATCAGATGTCAGCAGGGGCCTACCGGGGATACGGAGCCACCCAGGGGATTTTTGCAGTAGAATCTGCAGTTGATGAGCTGGCTCATAAGATGGGCCTGGATCCGGTTATATTCCGGGAGAGAAACCTGTCAAAAGAAGGCTGCCGTTTTGTGGGTTACGATGGAAGTCCCTGGGTGACCAGTTGTACTCTGGACCAATGTCTGGCCAGGGCCAAGAAGATGATCGGCTGGGATGAGAAATATCCGCGCCGTGATATGGGAAACGGCAAGGTCCGGGCAGTGGGAGCGGCTATTGCCATGCAGGGTTCTTCTATTGCCAAGGTAGACGTAGGAGGAGCTTCCATTAAATTAGGAGAGGACGGCTCCTATACCCTGGGCCTGGGAGCCACGGATATGGGTACCGGCTGCGATACCATCCTGTCCCAGATGGCGGCGGATGTCCTGGAAACAGATTTTGATAACATTGTGGTATTTGGTGTAGATACAGATATTTCTCCATATGACTCAGGTTCCTATGCCTCTGCCACTACCTATATAACTGGAATGGCTGTAGCAGATGCCTGTGAGCAGCTTCGGGCGAAGATCAAAGAACTGGGAGCCTCTATGCTGGAGGTAGAACAGGATCAGGTAGAATTTGACGGAAAACGTGTGTATAAATTAAATGGTGAGGGAGAGGTGCCTCTGGAGGCAGTGGCCGCCAAGGGGACCAGTGGAAATAACACCAGCCTTCAGGCTTCCGCAACCCGTTCCTCTCAGATTTCCCCGCCGCCTTTTATGGCCGGAATAGTGGAAATCGAAATCGATAAAGAAACAGGAGCCTTAGAGATCCTGGATTATGCGGCGGTGGTAGACTGCGGTACACCTGTCAATCCAAATCTGGCGAGAGTTCAGACAGAGGGAGGGCTGGCACAGGGAATCGGCATGGCCCTTTATGAAGATATCCAGTACAATGACCGGGGGCAGATGCGGAATAATTCCTTTATGCAATATAAGATCCCTACCCGTATGGATCTGAAAAATATCCGGGTAGAGTTTATTCCAAGTTACGAAAAGAGCCATCCCTTTGGGGCCAAGTCCATTGGGGAGATGGTGATCAATACCCCCTGCCCGGCTATTGCAAACGCTGTATACAACGCAGTGGGCGTCCGTATCCGGGAAATGCCCATCACGCCGGAAAAGATCGCCATGGCGCTGGTTAATGAAAATAAGACAGAAGATTAGGAAGAAAAGAAACATGAGCAAAGAGACAGCAAAAGAACTGATCGCATTTATTGAAAAAAGTCCTACCAGCTTTCATGCAGTGAAGACCATGGGAGATATGCTGGATAGGGAAGGATATATAAAATTAGAAGAAAAAGACCGGTGGCAGCTGGTCCCGGGAGGCAGATATTATACTACCCGGAACGGATCTGCCCTGATTGCCTTTTCCCTTCCGGAAGGGGAGCTTAAAGGTTTCCGGATCATTGCCAGCCACAGTGATTCTCCCAGCTTTAAGATCAAGGAAAATCCGGAGATCCTGGTGGAAAACCAGTATGTAAAACTGAATACAGAGGGGTATGGAGGAATGCTCTGCGCCCCTTGGCTGGACCGCCCCCTTTCCGTGGCCGGACGGATCGCCATAAAGGAAAAGGGAAAAATCGTCACCAGACTGGTAAATATTGACCGGGACCTGCTGATGATCCCAAATCTGGCCATACATATGAACCGGGAAGCCAATAATGGCTATCAGTATAATCTTCAGAAGGACCTTCTTCCTCTGTTTGGAGAAGCCGCCGCAAAGGGAACATTCCAGAAGATCCTGGCAGAGGCTGCCGGGGTAAAGGAAGAGGAGATCCTGGGACATGATCTGTTTCTGTATAACCGTCAGAAAGGAACTATCTGGGGTGCCCGGGAAGAATTTGTGTCTATCGGAAGACTGGACGATCTCCAGTGCGCCTTTGCTTCTCTGAAAGGCTTTCTGGCAGGAACAAAGGAAAAGTATGGGGCTGTCCATTGTGTGATGGATAATGAAGAGGTGGGGAGTGGGACAAAGCAGGGTGCTGCGTCAACCTTCCTGTATGATGTGCTCCTTCGGATACAGAAAGGGCTGGGCGGAGACTACGAGGACTATCTTAGGTGTGTGGCAGACAGCTTTATGATCTCGGCAGACAATGCCCATGCTGTCCATCCCAATTATACAGAAAAGGCCGATCCGGTGAACCGGCCTTTTCTTAATAAGGGAATTGTGATCAAATACAGCGCCAATCAGAAATACTGTACCGACGGATTTTCCGCCGCTGTATTTAAAGATATCTGCCGCCAGGCAGGAGTTCCTTTCCAGACCTTTACTAATCGGTCAGATATGCCGGGAGGATCCACTCTGGGCAACATTTCCATGTCCCAGGTGTCTGTAAACGCAGTGGATATCGGACTGCCTCAGCTTGCCATGCATTCTCCCTACGAGACAGCAGGAGTGGAGGATACGGATTACTTTATAAAGGCGGCCGCTGTATTTTTTGAATAGTATAAAACTTTAAGTGCACTTTCTTCCGTGATAAGGAAGAAGGTGCATTTTTTCGCCTTTTACGTGAAAGCCAAAGCCCAGGTTTGTACCGGAGTCTGAGGTACAGCCGCAGTCCTCTTCTTCCAGAAGTTCATAGCCGGCTTCTTTCAGGGAAGTATGGAAATATTCCAGGTCAAAATTTTTATAGTAGGATTCCGGATACTGGCTAAGAAGCTGCCTTATGGATCTGGGGGCATGGTCGAAGTAAAAGTAAGTGCCGATAAGGTCTGCCTCTGGAGCCAGGTAAGGGAACAGCTCTTTATATAGGAAGGTATTATGATAAAAATTGTGCTCGTTTGCCGCAAAAAAATCCAGGTGAAGATCTATGGCCCCGGGTTTCAGAGGGAAGCAGGTACTGCTGTCCGCGAGATACAGAATCTCCAGATCCGGCGCCTGCTTTTCAATGAGCCGCTTATACATAAGAAGGGTTTCCGGATATTTGTCAATGATGATATAACGGCTGTTGTTGGGCAGATACTCCAGATGATTATGGATGAAAAACCAGGCGTTTATATAGGTCTCACAGATAACTTTGTTCTGGAGACCCAGCTCTTTCATGGTTTTCAGCATATGGTTGTAGGAACGCTGGAAGAGGCTGATCAGATCCGGGGGAAGATCTTTATATAATTCCCGGGTCAGATCCGGTGCGTCCTGAAGGTTCTGGTTTTTGTTGGGGGTCATCAGGATACCGTGGCGTATTTCCGCCTGATAGCCACAGGAACAGGAAAGGCTTCCTTTCCATATGTAACGATGGCTCATTTCTACTTCTGTCATGGAAAGATCTCTGCCGCAGCAGGGGCAGCAGAGAAGGGGAAGCATGGACAGGGGGACTCCTGTTTTCTCTTCCGGTGGGGAGGCCGGGATTTCCAGTTCCTGTATCTTCTTTTCCAGTCTGTCAGCTACATCTTTCTTGTGTTCAATTTCCTGAAGACAGAGATGGCGCTTGTTTTTATACATTTCTCTCAATTCTATCAGATCCTGGGGATCTGCGAAGCCGGAAACTCTTTTCAGGGACAGGAGGATATGGATCTCACGGAGAGAAAAGTCCAGATCCTTTAATTCCAGGATCCATTCCAGATCTTTGCAGGTAGCTTCATCAAAGACATACTGACCTTTCGGCCTGGGAGGGACCAGGAGACCGTAATGGATATAATAGTAAAGATTATCTATGGATATATGATAAAGTTCCGATACTTTTCCGATACGCATGAGGGGCAGGCATCCTTTCTGTTGGCTTTTGCCTTATGGTATCATAAACACGGAGTATACTCAAGGTTTGAGGGAGAAAGAGAAAAAAACAAGATTGACACGGACCGGACTTTATATTTTATAATAAGAAATATAATGTCAGAGGAAAGAATCTATAGACAGAAAGAAGAGGCGTTGTGCCTAAGGAGGTTTATACTATGAAAATTTTAAAAGCAGCCAGTATACGGACAGAAGAAGATAAAAAGAAACTTACCCAGACTGTAGGGGATATGATAGACGATGTGAAGAAAAGAAAGGATGAGGCGCTCAGGGAATACAGCCGGAGGTTCGACGGCAGTACAAGATCCTCTTTTCTGGTTACAAAAGAAGAAATCCAGGAAGCCTATCACCAGCTTACAGAACAGGAAATCCAGGATCTGAAAAAAGCTGCGGAACATATCCGGGCATTTGCCGGAGCTCAGAGGGAAACCATAAAACCTCTGGAAAACTTCAGTCCTGCTCCGGGAATTTTTCTGGGGCACAGGATCATTCCGGTAAAATCCTGCTGCTGCTATGTGCCGGGAGGCAATTATCCTCTCTATTCTACAGCTCTTATGCTGGTGATTCCTGCCAAGGCTGCAGGAGTGGAGCGGGTAGCCGCCTGTTCTCCGGTTATGAAGGGAACAGATCGAATCCATCCCAAGACCCTGGCAGCCATGGATATTGCAGGAGCAGATGAAATCTATGCAGTGGGAGGGGCTCAGGCTATTGCGGCATTTTCTTATGGAACAGAGGAGATCCGGCCGGTAGATATGATCGTAGGTCCCGGTAATCAGTATGTGACAGAGGCAAAGCGTCAGTGTTACGGCCAGGTAGGCATTGATTTTGTGGCCGGTCCAAGTGAAGTCCTGGTCATTGCCGATGGCAGCGGTACACCGGAAATTGTAGCAGCAGATCTTCTGGCTCAGTCAGAACATGATCCTAACGCAAAAGGCATGCTGATCACCACAGATGAAGAATTCGGACAGGCGGTTATCCGGGCGGTAGAAAAAGAACTGGAATGGTTGCCTACGGCTTCCATAGCCCGGAAATCCTGGGAGACTTATGGAGAGGTAATGCTGACAGACAGCCTGGAAGAGGCCGTAGAGATCACCAACGGCTATGCGCCGGAGCACTTGGAGCTGAATGTAAAAGCGCCGGAAGTTTTGAAAGATCAGCTTTATAATTATGGATCTTTATTTGTGGGAGAAAACACAGCGGAAGTTTTCGGAGACTATGCTTCCGGTACCAACCATACCCTTCCTACGCTTCGGGCTGCCAGATATACCGGCGGTGTATGGGTAGGGACCTTTTTAAAGACCTGCACTCATCAGAGTATGACTCCAAAGGCCATGAAAGAGCTGGCTCCTCTGGTAGAAAGGATGGCTCAGGGAGAAGGATTAATGGGACATGCCCAGGCTGCAAAAGTGCGGAGAGAAAAATAAACCTTGAAAAACCTGGTAGAATGTGTTAACATATGATAAAAGTGTGATGAATATTACGAAAATATTACAGAATACTACTAGAACTTATTAACAGATTTTACTAGGGAGAGGTATTTAGGACTATGAAGAAAAGATTAATATGCCTGTCACTGATTTTTGCTATGACAGCGACTCAGATTGTTCCTGTTGCAGCTGCCAGAAAGGATGAAGTACAGGCCCAGAAATCAGCAACCCAGAGTAAGCTTTCCGATGCACAGGCTAGAGTAAATGAACTTCAGAGCCAGAAGAGTGCCCTGATGAGCCAGATCAGCTCTAAACAACAGGAACTGGTAGGCGTTATGACCCAGGTAAATATGCTCAATGAAAGCATTCAGGAAAAAGAAGCTGATATACAGGCAACACAGACGCAACTGGAAGAAGCCCAGGCAGAACGGGATAAACAATATGAGGATATGAAGAAACGTATCCAGTACCTCTACGAGAATGGGGGAAGCACATCCTGGGCCCAGGCTCTGCTGGAATCCAGCAGTATTGCGGACATGCTTTCCAAGATGGAGACAAGCCAGAAAGTATACGATTATGATAGAGAAGCTCTTCAGAAACTGAAAGATGCCGTACAGGCGGTACAGGATCTGGAAGATCAGCTGGAGACAGAGAAGGCAGAGCTGGAAGGCAGCAAACAGGAGCAGGAAGAAATCCAGCAGTCACTGGAGTCCCAGATGGCCAGCCTGAAATCTTCCGCTTCCGATTATGACGCCCAGATTGCTTCTGCACAGGCCCAGGCTCAGCAGTATCAACAGCTGATCGAAGAGCAGAACGCAGAGCTTCAGCAGATCCAGGAAGAGGAGGAAGCAGCAGCAAAAGCTGCAGCTCAGACTTCTGAAAAGACTGCCAATACAGAGAAAACTTCCGGTTCTGAAGACAGTCAGAATACCCAGACAACTGCGACACAGGATAAGGCGGAAGATACACAGGATACAGAAGAGGATACACAGCAGGATATCGCTTCTGACACCACCGAAACAGAGAACACTGCAAACAAAGATACTGCTTCTCAGGTGACAACAGATACAGAAGAGGTACAGGAGGAGACTTCCTCTCAGCCAGAGTCTGAAGAATCTCAGGAGACTGTTACTCAGCCAGAGAGTGAAGAACAGGAAGAGGCAACTTCTCAGCCTACAGAGAATGAAACACAGTCTTCTCAGACAGAAGACGTGGAAGAATCTGAACCTGCAGAAGATTCTTCTGTACAGGAAACTCCTTCCCAGCCAGCCGCTTCTGAGGAAGAGTCTACAGAGGATGTATCCTATAACAGCAATATAGGAGAGGCCATCGTAGCCTATGCCAGTCAGTTTATCGGAAATCCATATGTCTATGGAGGAAACAGTCTGACAAACGGTATTGACTGCTCCGGATTTACACAGCAGATTTATGCACACTTTGGTTACTCCCTTCCCAGAACAAGCTATGAGCAGGCTTATGTGGGAACAGAAGTATCCTGGTCAGAAGCAAAAGCAGGTGACTTGATTGTATATCCGGGACATGTGGCAATTCTGACAGGAGACGGCGGAATCGTACATGCTTCTAACAGCGCTCCTTACCCAAAGGGTGGAATTAAATATACTTCAAATGCGCTGTATACTTCATATATTACGATCAGACGCATTGCCCAGTAAAAATGAATGAAAGCAAACCACAGATAAAACAAAAGGTATGGTTTTATCTGTGGTTTTTCATTTGGTAAGATATAATAAAAATGCTATTTTTTATTACCTGAAAATTTCATAATGTAACAGAAATTTAAAAAATAGAGACCCAGGTCTTGCAATGTATAAGAATTTATGTTAGTATATACAGGAAGTGAAAAAAGTATTGCGGAATTATTACGAAATTATAACAGTCATTAGAACTTATACATAATGGAGAGGTATTGAGTAATGAAGAAAAGATTATTATGTTTGGCGCTTGTATTTGCAATGACAGCTACTCAGGCAATGCCTGTAGCAGCGTCCAGCCGGAAACAGGAGCTTCAGACACAGAAGTCTCAGACTCAGAGCAAGCTTTCAGAAGCGGAAAGCCAGGTGAGCAGCCTGGAGAATAAAAAGAATGAGTTGATGGGACAGATCGATTCCACACAGCAGGAACTTGTTACAATTATGACCCAGATTGATATGCTGAAGGAAGAGATTACAGATAAAGAAGCAGACATTAAACAGACACAGGAAGATTTAAAGGAAGCGGAAGCTGACCGTGATGAACAGTACGATAGCATGAAGAAGAGAATCCAGTACTTGTATGAGAATGGCGGAACAGATTCCTGGGCACAGATCCTTCTGGAGTCTGACAGCATTGCCGATATGCTTTCCAAAATTGAGAATAACGGAAAAATGTATGACTACGACAGAGAGGCTTTGGAAAAGATGAAAGCCGTTGTCCAGGAAGTACAGGATCTGGAAAATAAACTGATTACCGAGAAAGCAGAGTTGGAGGACAGCAAGAAAGAGCAGGAAGACAAGCAGAGCACTTTGGAGACAAAGATGGCTGATTTGAAAGCTTCCGCCAGCGATTACGAAAGTCAGATCGCTACAGTAAAAGCACAGGCACAGGAGTATAAAAACCTGATTGCCCAGCAGAATGCAGAACTGCAGCAGATTCAGAAAGAGGAGGAAGCTGCAGCTAAGGCAGCAGAGGAAGCCAGAAAACAGGCAGCAGCTCAGGCGGCCAGCAGTTCCAGCAGCAATTCCGGAAGCAACGGAAGCTCAGGAACTACCAGCAGCGGAACTACTTCTGCTGCAACAGGAAACACAGGAAATTCCAGTGTGAGCAGCAGCGGCGGAAGTACTGCTTCATCTGAAAGCTCTTCATCCGAGAGCACAAGCTCAAGTGCAGACAGCAGTGTTTCTTATGACAGTGCTACAGGATCAGCAGTAGTTGCCTATGCCAGTCAGTTTATCGGAAATCCATATGTCTATGGAGGAAACAGTCTGACCAATGGTATTGACTGCTCCGGATTTACACAGCAGATTTTTGCACACTTTGGATACAGCCTGCCACGTACCAGTGACGCACAGGCATCCTCTGGTGTGGCTGTAAGCTGGGAGAATCATCGTGCCGGTGACATTATCGTATACTCCGGACATGTGGCAATTCTGACAGGGGACGGCGGAATCATTCATGCTTCAAACAGTGCTCCATATCCCCAGGGCGGTATAAAATATACATCCAACGCTCTGTACAGATCTTACATAGCAATCAGAAGAATCGTTCAGTAAAAAGCTTAATAAAAAGACATCTTCATTTTGGAAGATGTCTTTTTTTGCATAATTTATAATGTTGTCTCCGTCAGATCTTTGAGAAACCGTAACGACAGGATTCCTGAATTTCTTTGGTCTCGGTACTATAATGGAACAATGTGAGGCTGGAATAGAGGGCCTCCTGGTTTATGACAGAAAGAAGAGGATATTTTATGAAAAAGCAAAATGTGTATAGGATAAGTTTTTACATACTAGGACTTTTGATTCTGGCTATGGGCCTGACCCTGAATACGAAAGCGGGTTTGGGGGTATCTCCCATCATATCAGTATCTTATAGCATTTCTACGATTTTTCATCTGAACTTTGGGGATATGACATTAGTGTTATATTTTGTTTTTGTAGTAGCGGAGCTTTTCCTTCACAGCATACGAGAGAGGCGGAGGAGTCTCCATGGAGAAGAAGCCCTGGTTCATGCACGGAAAAAGGATCGGAAGCTGATTCTGCTCATGGATATCCTCCAGATTCCCTTGAGTCTTATTTTTACAAGATTT
>DXFG01000283.1 GCA_019114545.1 Candidatus Blautia pullistercoris
GCAGATCAACGGAAAGACTAGAGCCGTTATCAGCATCAGCGCAGAGGCTTCCAAAGAAGAGGCTATTGCCGCAGGAAAAGAAGCGATTGCCGATAAGCTGACAGGAAATGTGGTGAAAGAAATCTATGTTCCCAAGAAGATCATTAATATCGTAATGAAATAATCGATATCTCAAAACGTGATAAGAGACGGCGCAGATAGTGGAGACATTATCTGCGCTGTTCTGTTATATAAGAAGCTTCCTTTACCATCTGGTTACCGTTTGGTGGAATTTTTCTTCCAGAGCTGGAAGTAGAATGGAAGATCTGTTCTGGTTTTCCCCTGAAATAGCCGGAAAGTGATATATGAGTGGTATATGGCTCCAACTTTTTGAGTTCCTGGAACGGTTATAAAAGAGAAAGTGGGAAAATAACCGTCCTTATATCACCCCGGCGAAGCTGATCAACTGCTATAAGAACAGCCCTTCCTTAATTTTGATGAGAACGGCTATTTCCTTGAAGCCTCTATCCCCATTTTATGTAATATTTCTATATCCAGTTCCGGAAAGGAAATGACAGGAGCCGGAACCGGTTCATGAGTGCCGATGATCTTTTCTGCCCAGACCATGTGATACCAGCGTCCGAACTTGCAGCCGCAGTTATAAAATTTCCCTACGATCTGATATCCCAGGTGCTGGTGAAACTCAGCGCTGTTTCTGGTCAGATATTCGTCTTCTTTTTCCGGATAGCCGATACAGGCGTAGAGATTTGTGATGTTCTGTGCCCTGGAGATTTCTTCCAGAGCGTGGTAAAGTTTCTTTCCTATCCCCATTTTTCGCATATTTTCTTTCAGATAGATGGTTAGCTCTGAGGAATGGTCATAGGCAGCCCGCCCTACAAAATCACTGGTATAGGCATAACCGGCGATTTCTCCTTCTATTTCTGCTACGAGATAGGGGTGCTTTTTTAGAATATTTTTGATCCTGGATCTGAATGCTTCAAGGCTTGGCACATCATATTCAAAGGAAATGGCGGTTTTTTCTACGTAAGGCCGGTAGATTTCCAGCAGTTTGGCTGCGTCTTCTTCCCGGGCTGTCCGTATCGTTATCTCGTTGGTCATAATCGGTTTTCTCCCTCTGTTATTCTTATTTCATCAAGAGGCTGTCGCATGAATCAAAATCGAGAATATTTTTACATTTTATTGCTCAGTCTGCGCAGTTTTGAGCCTATGGTCTCAAAGCTTGCTCGACAAATTCGCATAAAATGTATAAATATTCCTGACATATGATTATTGCGACAGCCTTTTGATCATTCCATGTTTGATTTAATAAAATTATAACGGCAGCAGCCGAGGAAGTCAATGAACTGGGAAAGTTTCCCGCCGCAGATATGGTGACTGCAGATTATTGGTTCTGGGCTAATTTGAAATATTTTCCAAAGGTATACCGGAATGCAGTCTGTGACTTGTCTGCATACTGGATAGCCTCTGCAGGGCAGCGATTGATACAGGCCAGACCATTAGTAGAAACCCTCAGGTTTATATTCCACAACTAAAACATAGCTTCTTCCGACATATCCTTTGGATTATAATAGACATAACCGATAGCAGGAGGTGAGGCTGTGAAAAAATACAGACTGTTGGCAGGCTTTTTGACCCTGATGGTTTTAGCGGCTGGCTGCGGGCAGACAGAAAGGGAAGAAACCGGAGAAAATACCGGAAGGATCAGTGAAGAAGCAGCTGCGGACCAGGAGGGGTCCTCAGAACAGACAAATGAGGTGACAACAATGACAGAAGGTGAAAGTATCACAAAGGCAGTTTTGCCGGACAAGCTGGCGGAGATTCCCCAGGAGTACTTTTCAGAAGCAGACCAGCAGGGAACTCTTGTAGAACTAGAATATGATACCTATGAATCTATGACTTATGAAGAACAGGAGCAGGTGCTTCATAAGAGAGCCATTGTTTACCTGCCTTATGAGTATTCGGAAGATAAACAATATAATGTGTTTTACTTAATGCACGGAGGATGGAGCAATGAGACCACCTACCTGGGCACTCCGGACCAGCCAAATGAATTCAAAAACGTCCTGGACAACGGCATTGCCGATGGAAAGATCCAGCCCATGATCGTGGTATGTCCGACTTATAATAACGAAAGCGAGTCAGACAGTTCTGATTATTCCCTGGCTCTCCGGCTGACAGAAAATTATCACAATGAACTGATCCATGATCTGATACCGGCAGTGGAAGGAACCTACAGTACATATGCCGAGAATACTACCTTAGATGGAATACGCAGTTCCAGAGACCATCGGGCGTTCTGCGGCTTTTCTATGGGGTCTGTGGCCACCTGGAGGACCTTTCAGTATTGTCTGGATTATTTCCGCTATTTTATGCCTTCCAGCGGAAGCCTGACCTCAGACGGGGAATATATGGCCTCTCTTGTTCAGGATTCCGGACATGAGTGGAACGACTTCTTTATCTTTGCGGCTTCCGGTACGGAAGATTTTGCCTATTCATCTTTTAAAAATCAGATAGAGGCTATGGCGGATGTAAATGACGGTACCTTCCGCTATGCCAATAATGAAAGACAAGGAAATCTTTATTTCCTGGAACAGGAAGGCGGTACCCACAGTGGGGAGTATGCAATGGAATATTTCTATAATGGTCTGTGCTGGATCTGGCAGTAAAAAAATTAAGAATATACAGGAGGAATAACAAAATGAGCATTTTATTTATCAATGGAAGTCCAAACAAGAACGGAAACACCGCAAAATTGGCGGCGAAGCTTCTGGCAGGCAGGGAGTATGAGACTTTGAACCTGGTAGATTATAAACTGTATGCTTATGGACAGAAATTTGAGGACGATCAGTTTTCGGAAATTCTGGAAAAAATGAAGGAAGCAGATACCATTGTGATCGGTTCTCCTGTTTACTGGCATAATATGTGCGGGGCAGTGAGAAATCTTCTGGACCGTTTCTATGGACCGGTAAGCGCCGGAGCATTGTCAGGAAGAAAATTTGCTTTCATTTTCCAGGGCGCAGCGCCGGAGATTTGGATGCTGGAAAAGGCAGAATATACTATGAGCCGTTTTGAAAAAATGTACGGTATGGAATATGCGGGAATGGTTAGCAATGCCAGAGAGGCAGAGACTGTTGCCGGGAAACTTGGGAGGTAAGATCTGATGAAAAGACCCTATGTGATCTGTCATATTCTCAGCTCCCTGGATGGGAAGATTAACGGCCCCTTTATGGGGACAGAGGCAGCGGCAGGGCTGAGTCAGGAGTACGGTACTCTGCGAAGCCAGATGAAAGGGGATGCCTGGCTGTACGGAACAACTACCACAAAAGAATTTACGGGATTCGCCCGG
>DXFG01000031.1 GCA_019114545.1 Candidatus Blautia pullistercoris
CATTGGAGTAGATTGCAAAAGTGTTCCAAAGTTGTTGCTACACTCCCGAAAGTGCAAAAAGAGAACGGCCAATCTCTCAAAGTGCTTGGCCGCTCTCTTTCCAATTTTATTTATCATCTCAAACCAAATGCTTTTTCTACCAAGGTCAGTGTTTGCTCAATACTTCTGTTTTCATCTCTATGTATTACATGAAACCCAGAATATAAAAAACGGTCATACCGCTCTTGAGAATGAATCCTCATTAAGCTCTGCCGATAGTTTTCCAATGCCTGCTCCGGGTCAGGTTCTTCCATGGTCGGCAATAGCTCTCAGCGTTTCAATGGAAATATTGGTATCTACAAAAATCGGCTTTTCTTCTTGGCTCATATCCGATAATATTTTCAATTCTAAGGTTTCGCATTCTTTCGATGCCCCATCAATCCATGCTTCATATTCTTCTGGCGTTCTTCTGATAAAATCATGCCAATCAGTTAAATCTCGTGTATACGTCAGACAAGGAAAATCTTCTTTACTAAAAACGGAAAAACATTGCCCGCCTCACTAGCCCCACTGTCAATAAACTGGCACTTCTGGATGACCTTGTAGGCATTCTGGATATTATCCAGGTTGTGGATGCCGTGGCGGAACGGACCCGTTTTCCTTTATCTCCTTACAGCAGATTTCCCTCTTCTAAGATCCTGCGGATTTTCTCTGTCTCTTCTTCTGTAGCCGCCAGCAGAGGCTGGGCGCAGAGAGGCTCCATCTCCACTCCTCTTAAAACCATTGCCTTCTTAATAGTGGGAATAAACTGAGGCGCCACGTCATAAATAGCCATAAGGCCGTCGATCTGCTGCTGACACTTCTTCATTCCCTCCAGATCATCTGCTCTTGCCGCAGCGGCATAGGCAGAGGCCACATCCGGAGCAAAGTTAGACAGACCGGCTACACAGCCGTCTCCTCCGGATAATACATTGTGACCGAAAAACTCATCAAATCCCGAATAAACCAGAAAACCCGGAAACTCTTTTTTCACTTTCTGGATAATCCCTCTGGTATGGCCCATAGTAGCTACCGTATCTTTGATTCCCACAATATTTTTATGTCTGGATACCAAAGTATAAATCAGGTCCGGCGACAGGTCATGTCCCGTCCTGTCGGGAAAATTATATAATAGCAGCGGGCCATTGACCCGGTCTGCCAAAGTGTCATAAAAATTCAGCAGAGCGCTGTCAGGAAGGCTGAAATAGTAAGGAGAGATCACCATCACCCCGTCCGCACCTTGTGCCAGTGCATAGTTGGACAGTTCCACACACTGCTCAAACTCCATATGGCAGGTTCCCACATATACGGTCACCCGATGGCTGATATGAGCTATAGCCTCTTTTATAAGCGCCTTTTTTTCTTCCATGGAAATAGCAAAAAACTCTCCGATACTGCCGAAAAGCAGGATCCCGTCCATTCCATGATCAATCAGGAAGTCATAAATTTTTTTATTGGCTTCAATATCCACATGTCCCTCTTTATCCAGCGCCGTCACTGCCGGCGTGATCCATTTTGCTTTCATCTTCCTACTCCTTTTCTCTAACAGTCATAGCCGGCCCCTTCCATAGCGGAAAGAGCGTGGCTGGTATAACGCTTCAGCAGACCTTTTCTCTCTGGTCTTGGCAGTATTCCTGCTTTTCTTCTCTCCTGAAGTATCTCTTCAATCTCTTCCGGAGACTTTTCTTCTCCCCGGATTCCTACAATATCCAGGCTCCGGTTTTTTACACTGTAGGCCAGGATATCCCCGTCCTCTACAAAAGCCAGAGGACCTCCTGCCGCAGCTTCCGGAGAAACATGACCGATGGCCGCCCCTCTGGTCGCACCGGAAAACCTTCCGTCTGTAATAAGCGCCACTTCTCCATTTAACTCTTCATCGCAGACAATAGCTTCCGTAGTCATCAGCATTTCCGGCATACCGGACCCTCTCGGCCCTTCATACCTGATGATCAGCATATCTCCTGGAGCTACTTTTTTATCCACTACTGCCTGATAGGCATCTTCCTCACAGTTAAATACCCTGGCAGGGCCCTTCCGTTCCCGCATGTCTTCTGTGCAGGCTGAATATTTGATCACCGCCCCGTCCGGAGCCAGATTTCCTCTTAAGATAGCCACCGAGCCCTTTTCTCTGGCTTTTTCCACTGGGAAGATCACCTGTTCTCTCTCAAGACCGTAATTGTGGAGATAGCCCAGATTTCTCTGGAAAAAGTTTTCTTTTTCCAAGTCTTCCAGGTTTTCTCCCAGGGTCTTTCCTGTAACCGTCATCACATCCAGATGGAGCATATCCCGCAGCTCCAGCTCTACCATGGGAATTCCTCCTGCAAACCAGAATGCCTCGGTAAGGTGTTCTCCGCTGGGTGTAATATTTCCCAGATGAGGCACCTGATGATTGATCCGGTCAAAAAGTTCCGGCTCCAGAATAATTCCCAGTTCTCTGGCAATCGCCGGAAGATGGATGGTTGCATTAGTGGAACCTCCGATGGCGCTGTGAATGATCACTGCATTTTCCAGAGCCTCTCTGGTCACAATATCGCTGACCTTGATCCCCTTATCCACCAGTTCCATGATCTTGCGCCCTGCCATTCTGGCGCTTCCCAGAATATCCCGCATAGTAGCCGGCATAAGAGCCGCTCCTGGCAGGGTCAGTCCAAGAGCCTCTGCCATACACTGCATGGTGCTGGCAGTTCCCAGGAAGGTACATGCCCCACAGGAAGGGCAGCCGGTCAGTTTATAGTCCCGTACCTCCTGAGGAGTAACTGCGTCCTTCCTCTTCTGCCGCAGAGAAATATCCCCTGCCACCAGAGAGGTGGTCATATCCGGTCCCGGACGCATACTTCCTCCGGGAATAAAAATCGTAGGGATATCCAGTCTGGCCGCTGCCTTTAGCTGTGCAGGAATCGATTTGTCACAGGAGGCTGCCAGGATCATGCCGTCCCAGGGATAGACCGAACCATGGACTTCGATCATATCGCAGATAGCCTCTCTGGAAGCCAGAATATAGTTCATGCCGTCATGGCCCTGAGCGCAGCCGTCACAGATATCTGTGGTATGGTACTGGGCGGGAAAACCTCCTTTTTCAAATACCCCGTACTTTGCCTGTTCCATAAGCCCCGCCAGGTGAACGCTGCCTGGATGGCTGTCTCCAAATACATCCTCCAGGAGTATCTGGGGCTTTGTAATGTCCTCTTCGTCCCAGCCTGATCCCATCTGAAGGGCGTCAAACTGAGCCCACAAAAGCCGCTGAGGTGCACTTTTCTGTCTGTTTTTCATTTTTCCAGTCCTCACATTACCTTAAAATTTTATCTTTATTGTACTACGGAAGATCGGGTTCCTCTATACAGTTATTGCTGAATTAAAGCAAAAAACGGGACATGGAAATGCCTTCTCTTCTTTCCGGCTGTCCATGTCCCGTTATCCTGTATGCCTTATTTATTTTACCAGATAGCCGCCGTCTACAGGAATCACTGCTCCGCTGACATAGTCGCTGGCATGGGAAGCCAGAAAAATAGCGGTTCCCTTCATATCCTCGCCGGTTCCCCAGCGGCCTGCCGGAATCCTCTCTGAAATACTTTTGAACCTGGGGTTCTCCGGATCCATCAGTGCTTTGTTCATTTCTGTGGCCATATAACCCGGGGCAATGGCATTTACATTTACTCCTCTTCCCAGCCAGTCATTGGTAAGCTCTTTGGTAAGCTGAGCAACACCGCCCTTCGCCGCCGCATAGGCCGGGATGGTCTGTCCTCCAAAGAAAGAATTCATAGAGGCAATGGTAATAATTTTCCCATACCCTTTTTTCAGCATGATCTTTCCTGCTTCCTGACAAAGAATAAATATAGAAGTCAGATTGACATTAAGTACTTCATCCCATTCCTCTACTGGAAATTCCTCGGCGCTGTGACGTCTCTGTATTCCATGGGCCGTAAGGAGAATATCCACATCGCCGCCCAGCTTTTCCAGACACTGATTAAAGACTGCATAGACTTCTTCCCTCACGCCAAGGTTTCCCTTTACACCCTGGCAGTTAAAGCCTCTGTTCCTGAAGTCTTCTGCCACATCATAAACCTTATCAGAAGTTCCGACGATCACCACCTGTGCGCCGGCTTCCAGATAGCCCTCTGCAATCCCATAGCCCAGACCTCTGGTTCCTCCTGTGACAATGGCCTTTTTCCCTTTAATATCAAACAGATTCATCAATCCATGTAACCACCCTTCATAGGAGATACAGCTTTTTCGGAGAAAATCTTCAGCACGCCTTTCTCATATTTGGCCGGCTTAGGTGTCCAGCGTTTCTTTCTCTCCTTTAATATCTCTTCAATTTCTTCCGGCGTCTTTTTCTCCCCGGCGATTCCCACGATCCGCAAGATACGTTTGGGAATGTTCACTTCGATC
>DXFG01000284.1 GCA_019114545.1 Candidatus Blautia pullistercoris
ATCTGATTGGACTATTGCAGAAAAGTTCATTTAATTTCTATGTGGTTGATACCCCTAATCAACAGGGACAGGATGCTGATAATTTGGGAAGTATCTTCAAATCATTAGAATTGTTTTTATCTTATGAAGGGCAAGTGATTGTTGGGACCGAACGAGAAACCGGAATGGAACAAAAAGCGAGTAATGTAATCACACTAACAGAAAAACGTAGATGTTTAAATAATATTAATTATAAGAAACATCTTGAACTGTTTGAAGAATTGCAAAAAGCTGCAATTAGTTGGAGAGAACATAATTATAAAATGAAAAGTAGACACAGCATTGAAGAATTTTGAAACCATTCCCTAGAGAAAATAAAAATTTGTGGGAAATAGGATGCACGTGAAGTATTAGTACTGCATAAATATTAGCGATATTTCCGCAATTTTGTGGGGATATGTTCTAATTTGGTACTCACGTCGAGACGGTCTGTCTTCTGTCGAGAAAAGCCTGGTAAATCAAAGGGTTCTGCCGATTTGGGGCAAAAATGGATGTGTGTTTCAGTTCCCGCAGAATGGTGGGGCGGAAACTGATTTACCCCAGGGGATAGATATTTCGGAACGAGTGATATACATTTTGGCAAAAGGGATACCTCTTCGCAAAAGTTGGTGGTAAGGAATAGAAGGCTGATGAAATGAGCGGGAGTACTATACTTGATTCTCAGCGCATGTTCACGTCGCCGGTTTCAATCCAGGTGACATTATAGGCAAAACGCTCAACAATAGATTCGGCGTATGCGCCACCACCAAGGCGCTTCACCCACTCTTCCTGCTTGTACAGAGTACAGAAGATAGTTGATGCCGTATCAAAACGACGCTCAGAGAGTTCAAAGATGAACTCGATGTACTCTTTGGACAAATCCGGGAGAGGAGCCATTCATCCAGCACGAGAACCTTGAAGGCTGTATACTTGGCATAGCCATCCAGCCCTTTGGACTTACAGTAGTTACGGACGATGTCACGGGACAGCCCGACAATGGTGCCGATGCTCCGGTATCCAACGCCCTGCCTACGCAGGTTCTCTATCTGTTCGGCTTGAAATTCCGCCATCCCATCCTTTCGCAAAAAAGTACATGAAAATAGGGACACGAAAACAGATGTTTTTACACCGTTTTATAGCCCTTTTTCCTAACAATCCGGCGCAAGTATTCTGGAAAACCAAATCGGAAAATGCCCATTTTTACAGCCTTTCGCCATCATTTATTTAATTTTTTCAGGCTCAAAGCTGCCCTCCTGGGTATCCCCCCTCTTTAATTCTGCGAAAATTCACGTTTGAGGGGGCGCCGGTCTTTGGGATACTTTAGCGTGAAGAAGTTGACCGCCCCTGGGGGGAACAGTCAGTACCGATACACCGGATTGCTGTCTTCCGTCCACGTTTTCTTATCATGACAGGGCTTGCAAAGCGGCTGCCAATTATCTTTGTCCCAAAAGAGAACCGGATCACCTCGGTGTGGTTTCATGTGATCCGCCACCGTTGCTTTCACATATCTGCCTTCTTTCTGGCAGGCAGCACACAAAGGATGCTTCCGAAGGAACTCTTTGCTTTTCCTCTGCCACCTGCTCCCGTACCCACGTTTCCCGGCTGACCGGGTGGCTTCCGGGTGCAGGCTCTTGTGTGCTTCACAATACTGCCAGCCGTAAGGAACCGGCGCCGGACAGCCCGGATGCCTGCACGGTGTCTTAGGTCTGCTTGGCAAAGGACTCACTCCTTCCAAGTCTGCTCCTTCGGTCAAGCAGCTTCTTCATTCCTCTTTCTGCTCCCGCTGCATCTCCTGCAAGTATCTGGCCTTTGACCGTCCGGTACTGCTGCACCGTCAGCCTGCCCTTATTACTTTTCAGATCAGCCATCGCTTTCTTCTGAACGCTCGTTAAAAGCATAAAGCCTCGCTCCTTTCTATGTACGGATGCGTGAAAGGATAGAAAGCCGCATCCGGCCAAAGAAGAAAGGACCGGGAACGAAACGCTCCTAGTCCTCTATCCAATCTTGGCAAGTATAATCATAGCACATGAGATTTGAAAAAACAGTACACCTTTAGTACACCCCTTCAGCGAAACTCAGGATTTCAGAAATGAAAAAAACTATTGATAACCAACAGCAAAACGGATAATATAAAAGTACAAAGAAGTCTTTTTCCGGAGTGAGAAAGATACTATTACTTTTCAAAGGTAAGGGACTCAGGAAGAGTTCCTTTTTACTTTCATATTTTTTTCAAAAGAGCGTATACTAAGAACACAAAGTGGCTCTGGATCGGATATTCAGAGTTGTAAAACGGAGGGAATATCAGCAATGGTATTCCCTCCAATATTTTGTATGCAGAATCTGAACTCTTTAACCATGCGAAGAAATTTTAACAGTTCTCTCCCTCGCTATTTCAACTCTGCCCCATCACTAAACGCATTTCCAACTTTTTCTCCCAGCTTCAGATAAGCGTTGTTCACCGGGTCAAAGGTGATGGGCTGGAGCAGTGCCGGGGAGATTTTCCCATTTTCATCCAGGATCTTTTCGTCTGCGCTGACGTTGACGATATCTCCGATGATGTCTCCGTCTTCAGTGATCTTAACCAGCTTACACTCCAGGGTCATTGGAAATTCCTGGATCAGGGGAGCGTCCACAAATTCACTTTTTACAGTATGGAGGCCGGCTTTTTCCAGTTTGGCAGGTTCTTTATTTCCGGATACGATTCCTACATAATCGGCTTCTTTTACATGAGCGGCGTCTGCGAAACTTACGGTGAAGGCCTGGCGGGCTTTAATATTGGCTGTGGTCTTGTGGCCTGCGCTGAGGCAGATACACACCTGGTTGGTATCGTAGATCCCTCCCCAGGCAGCGTTCATGGCATTGGCGGATCCGTCTTCGTTATATGTGCCGATGATCAGCACCGGCAGAGGATACATCCAGGATTGTTTTCCAAAGTTCTTTCTCATGATAAATATCTCCTTTCGCATTTTGGGGTTTTAAGTATCCAAAGAGTACCTTCTTTTTGGAAGGCCCTACATGTACTTTGGCACCTTCCATTATTATATACCTTTTGAAAAAGTTAGAAAAGTGTATAGATGTCTTGCCAGAGTTTTGGATAAGCCTATATAATAGAATTGCAGACAGATGGACGATCAGGCCGGCAAATTGCGGCTAATGCTTATTCGCTGCTCTGGCGTGATATAAACATAACCGAGCAGACCTGCGGGGGAAGAAAGGTGGTCGAAAAGTGGGGAAAGACATATATCTGAAGTGGAAAAAGCGATTTTTTCAAAGCTGGAATCTGGAGATGATGGCTGGACCAAAAAGAAGGGATCTGATAGGTGAAACAATTTACCTGGGCAGATATCCCCAGGCGGATAAAGGGGACATATCTCCGATTCCATGGATGATCCTGGATGTTTGGGGAGAAAGCGGGCTGTTGATCACAAAAGAGTGCTTGATGGTATCTGCCTACTGTGACATGAAAAAGTTAGAATATGATCTGAAATATCTTGAGTGGCAAAATTCCCTTGCCCGTGAAAGATGTAAAGAATTTTTCTATAAAGCATTTAACGAGAAAGAAAGAGAGATTATACAGAAAAGAAATATAATAAATGAGGGATCCGGCAGTATGTGCCAGGATCTGGTATTCCTTTTATCAGAAAAAGAGGTAAAAACCTGCTTCCCAGATAAAGAAAGCAGAAAAGCACTGCTTTCGGGATATGCAAAGGAACAGAGATGTGCCGGAGGCTATTCCAGCAGAGATCAATATGCGGACTGGTGGATACTTCCTCAGTATGAGAGGCGGAATGGACCAGTAACCTCTTTGTCTGGAATCCAATACCCATATGGATTCCTTTACCCGAAAGCAGTATTGACTAATGGAGAAATCAGATTTCGCGAGAGAATGGCCTATTATAAATATTTTGCAATACGACCATGTATTCAGATAAATTTAGCGGCATATCAAAATATTGAAGCAAAAAGCCGGAAAATTGCCGGGAGATGGAGAAACCAAAAAAATTCTCCATACGGTTATGGGCTGGTATGAGAGACTTTACATTGCTAAAGAATTTATAAACAAGTATAAAATAAGTGATAAAGTCACTGACAAACTGTCAGAAATCTGGTAAAATGCAATCAGTAGCTTGAAAACAAAGGTTTCAGGAGGTCGTGATTATGATGAAAATGCTATTTTATATGTTTATAAATACCAGCGCAGGAGAAGAGGTAAAGCGTGTTCTCAATGATTTATTCCCGGGATTGATCAAAGAACCGAAAAGAGTACCGGTGAGAGTACCGGTACACCAGCCGGAAAATGACAGGCGGAGAGATCCAAGATACAGATAAGACAAAGAAAAAGAGCAGCGGAAATGGAACCGCTGCTTTTCTTTTCTATACTTCATAAAACGGAAATATTGTGAGGCTGTTTTTATAAGAGGCTGACGATATACTCATAAAAGTATTTAGACAATAAAAAAGCGCGAGACGGGACTCGAACCCGCGGCCTCGACCTTGGCAAGGTCGCGCTCCACCAACTGAGCCACTCGCGCATAAGCGGGTGATGGGAATCGAACCCACATATCCAGCTTGGAAGGCTGGTGTT
>DXFG01000001.1 GCA_019114545.1 Candidatus Blautia pullistercoris
TCCAATGGTATAAAGGGCGATAAACAGATACAGGTTATCTGTATGGAGAATAAAAGCAATGAAAAATACCACTGCTCCTAAAATCCCGCCGAAAGCAGATAATTCTTTCTTACCAACTTTAGCTGCCAGAGTCGGTACAATAAAGGCCAGTACAATAACCAGGATGTTTGCACAGAAGCCAGAAATTGATACACCCTCTTTGCTTCCAAAGTAGTTCGGGAAGATGTACTGTCCCATACTGCCTAATGTAAGCTGTGACAGAAGGAGAAGCAAAGCTGCCAGTACAATACCGATCAGAGCACGGCTGGAAATCAATGTTTTCAGCAGATGGATAAGGCTGAACTTTTCTTCTTTTTTCTCAATCTTTACGCGCTCTGTAGTCAGATTATAGCAGATCAGATAGCAGATAACAGCACAAACAGAGCAGACTGCTCCTGCGATTGCCATATTTGTACCGGAAATCAAAGTATGTCCTTCTGCATCTTCATAGTAAACGATCATAGGAAGAACAACACCGATGAACATACTTGCTAAAGTTGCGCCAATAGTTCTCCAGCTGGACAACTCTGAACGATCTTTTGCTTCAGGAGAAATTGCAGATGCCATGGAACCGTAAGGAATGTTGATTCCTGTGTAGCAGATACTTCCCCATAGCAAGTAGGTTGCAAACATCCATACGATCTTGAACGCCATAGGCATATCCTTAAACCATACTGCATACATCAGGAAAGATGCCAAGGCCACAGGTCCGCACATTCTCTTGATCCAGGGAAGGAATTTTCCTTTTGCCGTAGGACGGCTGCGGTCAGCGATCTGTCCCATGGTTACATCGGTAAAGGCATCCACAAATCTGGCCACCATCATCATCATACCAACGATGACAGGGCTCACACCCATAACGTCTGTGTAAAATTTCATCAGAAACGTTGATGAGAGGATGAAGGTAAAGTCATTACCAAAATCACCGAACATGTAACCGAGTTTGTCTCTCATGCCGAAAGGCCTGACATTGTTCGTAGTGTTACTCATTAAAAATTACCTCCTTCTACATTACATATGTAAGTCGTTAGTATTCATTATATATTAATTTTCTATAAAAACGTTAAGACTTTTTTTATATTTTTCGGTATAATTTTTGTGTGGGTTGAAATCGCATAAAAATTATACTATAATAAATAAAAATATTACCAATGGAGATATGTTTATGGATAATGTTCTTATAGATTTTACGAGGAAACTGTTCAGCGAATTACGGATTCCTACACATACGGTTACTCTTCCCTTCCAATGGGATGACCAGTTCGACCTGGGGCTGAGAAAAACTCTTGTGAAAGATCCCAGCAATATTTTAAAGGATACCTTTCTGGATTTCGATAATCTGTTTGGCGATAAAGTGGAGATCATCTTCGGCGAGGATTTATTTACCTGCTGTTATCTGATACTTCCCCTGAATCCCTCACAGCTTTTTCTGGCCGGTCCTTTTATCTTTGAGCCTTCTGTGGTGGGAGATCTCATGGAGCTTTGCGAAAAGCTGAAAATATCAGGGAAGTATCACACTTATATCAAGCAGTATTTCTCTACCCTGCCCAAAGTTCCAAGCAAAAGCTTCCTGGGAAGCTATGTAAAATGTCTGGCTGACCAGGTCTATGGACCGGGGAAATATGAGATACGCCGTCTGAAAAATCAAAGTTCTTTTGATTTTCATTTTGACGAAGCTCTGGAACCGGAGCCAAGTCTGGATACCATCAAGAGCATGGAAAACCGCTATGAAAACGAAGAAGCCATCATGGAATGTATTGCCCGGGGAGATTATGAAACTGCAGAGACCTATATGTACCGCCCTTCCTATCTCTCAGATCTGGAGCAGCGGCTCTCAGACACTATCCGGGATCAGAAAAACTATCTGATCATCGGCAACACCCTTTTCCGCAAGGCTGCCCAGAGAGGAAAGGTACATCCTATCTATCTGGACGAGCTGTCCAGTAAAATGGCAGCAAAGATTGAGAATATTACCTCTGTATCCCAGGTAGATCCTCTCAGGCGGGAAATGGTCCGGAAGTACTGCTTTTTAGTAAAGACCTACTCCACCAAGGGGTTCTCTCCCATTATCCAGAAGGTATTAAATTATATTGCCTTAAATCTGGCTTCTGATCTCACACTGAAGAATCTATCTTCTATTTTTTCTCTGAACAGCAGCTATCTTTCCGCCATGTTCAAGAAAGAGACAGGGACCACCCTTACTTCCTATGTAAACAGCAAGAGGATCGACAGGGCAGTATATCTTTTGAATACTCAGGTAGATTCTATCCAGGATATCGCTATTCTCTGCGGAATTCCGGATCTTACCTATTTTACCAAGTTGTTTAAAAAGGCAAAGGGAATGACTCCCACCAAGTACCGGGAGCTGATCACCCGGAAAGCAGAAGATATCGATGAACAGGTAAATGCAGGTTCTCAGACGCCGCCTCGTTAGAAAAGTGTAAAGCAGCCCCGGAAATTTTCTGGTCCGAAAAGGATCCGAATAATTTCCGGGGCTTAATCATTTACTTTTTGTAAAAGCTTCCGCACATAGTCTCATCACATCTGCAGGCATTTGTTCCTGCAATGGTGATTTTTGCAGCGTCACATTTTTCCTGATCGTTATAGGTACACTCACAGGCTTTACAGGCCACCTGGATAGTCTGAGTGGCTGTACCTGTTTCCATACTGTTCATAGCGCCTTCTTTTTTCTCTACAAAACTTTTGCAGCAGGTTTCATCCGGTCTCTGAGCGTTTGGTCCGTCTACCTGGATGTCTCCTTTAGAACAGTATTCATTCTTATTATACAGACAGGTTCTTGCTGTACAGCTTAATAATGGCATACATATTACCTCCTAAAATAGATTTATCAGAGATAATATGTGCCATTTTTCTATTTCTTATACATCAAAAATTACTTTTCTTCCTGTTCAACCTTGCGGATTTCTTTTGAAGCAATCTCTTCCTGGATGTCTTTTATAAATTCTTCCAGTCCTTTCTGGCCTTCATCGCCCTGGAAGCGGCTTCTTACAGATACTTTTTCTTCCTCTTCCTCTTTTGCACCTACTACCAGCATGTAAGGAATCTTTTTCATCTGAGCTTCCCGGATCTTATAGCCGATCTTCTCTGCTCTTGTATCAATCTCAGCCCGAACGCCTGCCTCTTTCAGTTTTTCCAGGACTTTCTGTCCATATTCCAGATGTTTGTCGGAAATGGGCAGTACCTTTACCTGTACCGGAGCCAGCCAGGTTGGGAAAGCTCCGGCAAAGTGTTCAATAAGGATACCGATAAATCTCTCGATAGAACCGAATACCACACGGTGGATCATAATCGGTCTGTGCTTCTCTCCGTCTGCTCCTGTATATTCCAGTTCAAACCGCAGAGGCAGCTGGAAGTCAAGCTGGATGGTTCCGCACTGCCAGGTTCTTCCGATGGAGTCTTCCAGATGGAAGTCGATCTTTGGTCCGTAGAAAGCTCCGTCTCCTTCGTTTACAACATAGGGCAGCCCCAGATCGTCTAATGCTCCCTGAAGAGCCTCTGTAGCCATCTCCCAGTCTTCATCACTTCCCATGCTGTCTTCCGGTCTGGTAGAAAGCTCTACATGATATTTAAAGCCAAACAGCTTATACACACTGTCGATCAGGTCTGCCACGCCTTTGATCTCATCTTTAATCTGTTCCGGTGTCATGAAAATATGGGCATCATCCTGGGTAAAGCAGCGCACACGCATAAGTCCGTGCATCTGTCCTGATTTTTCATGACGGTGTACGATTCCCAGTTCTCCCATACGGATAGGCAGGTCACGGTAGGAACGTGGCTCTGACTGATAAACCAGGATGCCTCCCGGACAGTTCATAGGCTTAATGGCAAAATCCTCATCATCGATCACTGTAGTATACATATTTTCTTTGTAGTGATCCCAGTGTCCGGAAGTCTCCCACAGATGACGGCTTAACATGATTGGTGTAGAAATCTCCACATATCCTGCTTTCCGGTGGATCTCACGCCAGAAATCCAGAAGCTGATTCTTCAGTACCATTCCGTTTGGTAGGAAGAAGGGGAATCCTGGTCCTTCTTCTCTCATCATAAACAGTCCCAGTTCCTTGCCCAGTTTTCTGTGGTCACGTTTTTTGGCCTCTTCCAGCATATGAAGATATTCTTCCAGTTCTGCTTTCTTTGGAAAAGCAGTTCCGTAGATCCTCTGGAGCATTTTGTTCTTTTCATTTCCTCTCCAGTAGGCCCCTGCCAGGCTGGTGAGCTTAAAAGCTTTTACATATTTTGTGCTCATCAGGTGAGGGCCTGCGCACAGATCTGTAAACTCTCCCTGGCTATAGAAGCTGATCACTGCATCTTCCGGCAGGTCTTCGATAAG
>DXFG01000032.1 GCA_019114545.1 Candidatus Blautia pullistercoris
CAAATTAAATTTACGGAATAAAAAGGGTTGACAAATATAGGGAAAGAAGATATACTTTGAACATCAAAGTATTCATGACAGCAAAAATTCCCATTGGGGATTGAATAATGTAATTTAAAGGAGATAGGAAATCATGTTAGAAAAAATGAAAGAGATTATTGCAGAGCAGTTAAACTGTGACGCAGAAAGCATTACTCTGGAGACATCTTTTAAAGAGGATTTAGGAGCTGACTCCTTAGACCTGTTCGAGCTGGTTATGGCTCTGGAAGATGAATATTCTGTTGAGATTCCTTCCGAGGAATTACAGGATCTGACAACAGTTGGAGCAGTTATTGACTATCTGAAAGCAAAAGGCGTAGAAGAATAAAATTAAAAACAAGATGGGAGGCCGCAGCAGCGTGCTTCCTATTCTTTTAGATAAATACTTTGTTAATCAAAATATTTGGTGATATAAGGAAGGTAGGAACATGGGAAAAACAGCTTTTATTTTCCCCGGCCAGGGTGCCCAGTACGTGGGAATGGGCAGGGATTTTTATGAAACATTTCCTGTATGCAGAGGAGTGATCGACAAGGCTTCGGAAATTTCCGGGCTGGATCTGAAGGAAATCTGCTTTGAGGAGAATGAAAAGATTAACATTACGGAATATACCCAGATCGCCATGCTGGCAGTGGAGACAGCAATCCTGAAGGCTCTGGAGGAGAAAGGGATTCTTCCTGATGCTGCAGGAGGCCTGAGCCTGGGAGAATACGGTGCTTTGATCACTTCCAAGGCAATGACTATGGAAGATGCTTTTGCAGTGGTGAGAAAAAGAGGAATTTTTATGCAGGAGGCAGTTCCAACAGGAGGAGCTATGTCGGCAGTCCTGGGAACAGAGGCTTCTGTGATCGAAAAGATCTGCCAGGAGACCGAAGGGATCGTATCCATTGCAAATTATAACTGCCCGGGGCAGATTGTGATCACCGGAGAGGCGCAGGCAGTGGAAAAAGCTTCGGAAGCTCTTAAGGCAGCGGGGACAAAAAGAGTGATTCCTCTGAAGGTCTCCGGTCCTTTCCATTCAAAAATGCTCACAGGAGCAGGGGAAAAATTGGGAAAGGTCCTTCAGAATGTAGAATTTCATGATGTGGAAATTCCATACACCACCAATGTTACTGCTCAGTTTGTAAGGGATAAGGATCAGATCAAAGATCTTCTGGTTGCCCAGGTTTCTTCTTCTGTTCGCTGGCAGCAGTGTGTGGAGACTATGATCGCCGATGGCGTGGATACCTTTGTAGAAATCGGTCCTGGAAAAACTTTAAGCGGATTTATGAGAAAGATTAACCGGAATGTGAAAGTGATCAACATTCAGACCGTGGAAGACTTTGAAAAAGCTGTGGAAGAACTGCAGCAGAAAATGTGAGGGATAGATATGCTGGATAAAAAAGTTGCATTAGTCACAGGGGCCAGCAGGGGAATCGGGAGAGAGATCGCCCTGACTCTGGCAGCCCAGGGAAATTTTGTTGTTGTGAATTATAACGGCTCTGAAGCCAGAGCAAAAGAAGTGGTAGAGACCATTGAGAAAAACGGCGGCCAGGGAGTTGCTTACCAGTGCAGTGTAGGAGACTTTAACGCCTGCCAGGAGATGATTCAGAGTATCATCAAAGAATACGGACGGCTGGATATTCTGGTGAATAATGCGGGAATTACCAGAGATAACCTGATCATGCGCATGAAAGAAGAAGACTTTGACGCAGTGATCAATACCAATTTAAAAGGCGCTTTTAACACCATCCGCCACAGCGCCCGTCAGATGCTCAAGCAGAAAAGCGGAAAAATCATCAATATCTCTTCTGTTTCCGGTATCCTGGGAAATGCAGGGCAGGCTAATTATGCGGCAAGTAAGGCCGGCGTTATCGGGCTGACCAAGACCATGGCCAGAGAACTGGCCAGCAGAGGTATCACTGTAAATGCAGTGGCTCCCGGCTTTGTGGATACAGAGATGACAGAAGTGCTGGGAGAGGATATTAAGGAAGCCGCATGTAAACAGATTCCGCTGGGAAGATTTGGGAAGACGAAAGATATTGCAGAAATGGTAGCATTTCTGGCATCAGAGAAAGCAGATTATATTACCGGCCAGGTCATCAGCGTTGATGGCGGCATGTGCATGTAGGAGGATATATGAAGAGAGTTGTTGTTACCGGTATGGGAGCCATCACTCCTATCGGATTAAATGTAGAAGATTATTGGAATGGATTAAAAGAGGGAAAGATCGGATTTGGGGAGATTACCAAATTCGATACAACCGATTATAAAGTACACCTGGCTGCTGAAGTAAAAGGCTTTCAGGGAAAAGACTATATGGATTTTAAGGCTGCCAAAAGAATGGAGCTTTTCGCTCAGTATGCAGTGGCTGCTGCAAAAGAGGCTATTGAACAGTCCGGACTGGATATGGAGAAGGAAGATCCTTTCCGTGTAGGCTGTTCCATCGGCTCCGGCATCGGAAGTCTGCAGGCTGTAGAGAGAGAACATACAAAACTGGTGGAAAAAGGACCCAACAGAGTAAATCCTCTGATGGTGCCTCTGATGATCTCCAATATGGCTGCCGGAAATGTGTCTATTCAGTTTGGCCTGAAAGGAAAAAGTATTAATGTGGTAACCGCCTGTGCAACAGGTACCCATAGTATCGGAGAAGCTTACCGGACCATCCAGTTCGGAGAGGCAGATGTGATGGTGGCAGGAGGTACCGAGGCCAGTATAACGCCTCTGGGAATCTCCGGATTTGCCGCTTTAACCGCACTGTCTACCAACCCGGATCCTGAACGCTGCTCTGTTCCTTTTGATAAAGAGAGAAGCGGTTTTGTTATGGGGGAAGGTTCAGGAGTAGTAGTTCTGGAAGAACTGGAGCATGCCAAGAAGAGAGGCGCCAAGATCCTTGCAGAAGTCGTAGGATATGGAGCAACCAGTGACGCCTACCATATTACTTCTCCGGCAGAAGACGGAGAGGGAGCTGCCAAGTGCATGGAGAACGCTATCAAAGAAGCAGGAATTCCTCTGGAAGATGTGACTTACATCAATGCTCACGGAACCAGCACCCATCATAACGATCTTTTTGAGACAAGAGCTATTAAGAAATTATTCGGAGATCATGCCTATAAATTAAAGGTCAACTCTACCAAATCTATGATCGGCCACCTTCTGGGAGCAGCAGGAGCCGTAGAATTTATCGCCTGCGTAAAGGAAATTGAAAACAGTTATCTCCATGAAACCGTAGGCTATAAAGTACCGGATGAAGAGTGTGATCTGGATTATGTAACAGGACAGGGCCAGGAGATGGAAATAGAATATGCCCTTTCCAATTCTCTGGGCTTCGGCGGACATAACGCCAGCCTGCTGATTAAAAAATATCACGAGTAGGAGGGAATATACCATGGAATTAGAAAAGATCATTGAGTTAATCCATACAGTCAGCGAGTCAAACCTTACACAGTTTACCATGGAAGAAGGAAATCTGAAGATTTCCATGAAGACCGATAAACAGACGAAAGTTATCGCCGCACCACAGACTGTTGCCGCAGTTCCCGCTGCAGTGGTTACAGAGACTGTTCAGACTTCTGTTCCTGCCCAGGAGAATACCCGGCAGGTTCAGGAGGAAACCTTAGATGGGAATGTGGTGAAATCCCCTCTGGTAGGTACTTTCTATAACGCACCTTCACCAGACGCAGAACCTTATGTAAAGGTGGGAGATACCGTTAAAAAAGGACAGGTTCTGGCTATCGTAGAAGCTATGAAGCTGATGAACGAGATTGAATCTGAGTTTGACGGTACTGTAGAAAAGATACTGGTATCCAATGAAGAAGTAGTAGAGTACGGACAGCCGCTGTTCGTGATCAAATAGGAGGGAAAGACAATGAAACTGACGACAAAAGAGATCATGGAGATCATTCCCCACAGACATCCTTTTCTGCTTGTTGACACCATCGAAGATATGGAGCCGGGAGTACGGGCAGTAGGAAGAAAATGTGTAACCTATAACGAGCCCTTTTTCGCAGGCCATTTTCCCAAGGAGCCTATTATGCCGGGGGTGCTTCAGATCGAAGCTCTGGCCCAGGTAGGAGCAGTGGCTATCCTGAGTAAACCGGAAAACAAGGGAAAAACCGCTTATTTCGGCGCCATCAACAATGCAAAATTTAAAAATAAGGTAGTTCCGGGAGACGTACTGACTCTGGAAGTAGAGATCATTAAGGAAAAAGGCCCTGTAGGAGTAGGTAAAGCCGTAGCAAAAAATCAGGACGGGAAGATCACTGTTATGGGCGAAATGACCTTTATGATCGGTTAGGAGAGTGTTCAGGTATGTTTCAGAAAATTTTGATCGCAAACAGAGGAGAGATTGCAGTGCGAATCATCCGTGCCTGCAGAGAAATGGGGATCAAGACCGTTGCGGTTTATTCTGAGGCGGACAGAGAGGCTCTCCATGCCCAGCTTGCTGATGAGGCTATTTGTATCGGCCCGGCGGCTCCCCAGGAGAGTTATCTGAATATGGAGCGGATCTTGAGCGCTACCATCGCCACCAAAGCAGAGGCCATTCATCCCGGATTCGGTTTTCTCTCTGAAAACAGTAAATTTGTGGAAATGTGTGAAAAATGCAATGTGGCTTTCATCGGACCTTCCGCAGAAGTTATCCACAAAATGGGAAATAAATCCGAAGCCAGAAAAACCATGATGGAAGCAGGAGTTCCTGTTGTTCCCGGCACGAAAGAGCCGGTATACAACGTAGAGGAAGCTCTGGAGGCTGCAAAAGAAATCGGATTCCCGATCATGATCAAAGCTTCCTCAGGCGGAGGCGGAAAGGGAATGAGGATTTCCGAAAGCCCTGAAGATTTTGTAGAGAACTTTAATACCGCTCAGAGAGAGTCGGTAAATGCTTTTGCCGATGATACCATGTATCTGGAGCGGTATGTCCGGGAACCCAGACATATCGAGGTTCAGATTCTGGGGGATAAGTTCGGAAATGTGGTCCAGCTGGGTGAAAGAGACTGTTCCATCCAGAGACGTCATCAGAAGATGATCGAGGAGTCCCCTTCCTGTGCCATTGACCAGGCTACCAGAGAAAAAATGGGAGAAACTGCAGTAAGAGCAGCCAAGGCGGTCGGCTATGAAAGTGCAGGAACCATTGAGTTCCTCCTGGATAAGTCAGGAGAATTCTTCTTTATGGAAATGAACACCAGGATCCAGGTAGAACATCCGGTTACGGAATTTGTTTCCGGTGTGGACCTGGTGAAAGAACAGATCCGTATTGCAGCAGGGCTGCCCCTTTCAGTAGAACAGAAGGATATTGTTATGAGAGGCCATGCCATCGAGTGCAGGATCAATGCAGAGGACCCTTCCAGGAACTTTATGCCCTGTCCGGGAACCATTGAAAATATCCACCTGCCGGGAGGAAATGGTGTCCGGATCGATACCGCAGTGTTTAATGGCTACCAGATCCCCCCGAATTATGATTCTATGATCATGAAGGTGATCGTGTATGATAAGGACCGGGCTTCTGCTATTGCCAAGATGAGAAGTACCCTGGGAGAGGTAGTTATTGAGGGAGTTCAGACCAATCTGGATTTCCAGTATGATATTCTGAACCAGAAAGATTTTATAGAGGGCAATGTTACCACTGATTTTATTCCGGAACATTATAACATGGAGTAGAGATTTGAGATAAAGGAGTCACGGAGATGTCCAGATTAAAGGATTTATTTAAAAAGTCTGCTAATGTTCAGACACAGGAAGTACAGGGAGAAGGACAGGCCCGAGAGTCTGAAGGGACTCCTTCTGTGCCGGAAGGCCTGTGGGTGAAATGTCCGAAATGCGGGGAGCTTTTATATAAAGAGGACGTAGTCAATCATTATTATATCTGTCCCAAATGCGGCGGGTATTTTCGTATCAAAGCCAAAACAAGGATCAAGATGGTGGCGGATAAGGGGAGCTTCACAGAATGGTGTACCGGCCTTGTCAATTCCAATCCTCTGGACTATCCGGGCTATGAAGAGAAGATCGCTCAGGTCCAGGCAAAGACCCATCTGGAAGAAGCTGTCCGTATCGGGGAAGCCAGAATTGACGGCCAGAGGGTGGTTCTGGGTGTCTGCGACGCCAGATTCCTTATGGGAAGCATGGGACATGTGGTAGGAGAAAAGATTACCAGATCTTTTGAAAGAGCTACAGAGGAGAAACTCCCGGTGATCCTTTTCTGCTGCTCCGGAGGCGCCAGGATGCAGGAAGGAATCATCTCTCTTATGCAGATGGCAAAGACTTCTGCTGCCGTTAAGCGCCACAGTGAGGCAGGGCTTCTTTACATTCCGGTGCTGACCGATCCGACGACAGGAGGGGTTACGGCCAGTTTTGCCATGCTGGGAGATATTATCCTGGCAGAGCCGGGAGCCCTGATCGGTTTTGCAGGTCCCAGAGTTATTGCTCAGACTATCGGGCAGAGACTGCCGGAGGGATTCCAGAGATCTGAATTCCTGGTAGAGCATGGTATTATTGACGGCATTGTCCGCAGAGAGAATCTGAAGCAGACTCTTTCCGGTCTGGTGAAACTTCATCAGAGGAATAAGGGATACTGCCAGTTCCTGCGGATCAATCTTCCGGAAGGAAATAAAGAAGAAAAATATTCCAGGAAAAAAAGAAAAGAAAAAGAAATGACAGCCTGGGAGAAAGTTGAAGCAGCCAGAGATTCCAAACGTCTCACCAGCCTGGACTATATCGAGACTGTATTTGACAGCTTTATGGAACTCCACGGAGACCGGGCATTCAGGGATGACGGAGCCATTGTAGGAGGACTGGCAGTATTAGACGGCCAGCCGGTGACAGTGATCGGCGTTCAGAAGGGAAGAAACACCAAAGACAACATTACCAGAAACTTTGGTATGCCTTCTCCGGAAGGATACCGGAAGGCCCTGCGTCTGATGAAACAGGCAGAGAAGTTCAACCGCCCGGTGATCTGTTTCATTGACACGCCGGGAGCTTTCTGCGGTATCGAAGCGGAAGAAAGAGGACAGGGAGAGGCCATTGCCAGAAATCTTCTGGAAATGTCCAATCTGAAAGTGCCGATTCTTTCTATTGTGATCGGAGAAGGAGGCAGCGGCGGCGCCCTGGCTCTGGGGGTGGCAAACGAAGTATGGATGATGGAAAACGCCACTTACTCTATCCTTTCACCGGAAGGATTTGCTTCTATTTTGTGGAAGGACAGCAAGAAAGCCAAAGAGGCTGCAGAAGTCATGAAGATCACTGCCAAAGATCTGCTGGAGCTGGGTGTTGTGGAACAGGTGATCCCGGAGGAGATCCCGGCCTGCAGAGATAATCTGGAAGAACTGTCCAAAGATATGAAGAGCAGAATGCTTGAATTTTTAGAGAAAGTAGAGGGGATGTCAGGGGAAGAACTGGCGGCCCAGCGCTACGACAGATTTCGGAAAATGTAAAGAGTAGTAGAAAGGAGCTGTCATATATCTGTTATCGGAGAAAAGTTCTCTGTATAAAGTGGATATGACAGCTCTTTTTGGAAATGGAGAGTAAAATGGGTACAGGATTAAAAATCGGTGATTTAGAGGCGAAGGTCCCTGTGATACAGGGAGGAATGGGAGTGGGAATCAGTCTTTCCCGTCTGGCCGGCAGTGTGGCGGCCAACGGCGGCATCGGCATTATCTCTACCGCCCAGATCGGGTGGCGGGAGCCGGATTTTTATCAGAACCCTTTTGAGGCCAATTACAGGGCTATGAAAAAAGAACTGGCGGCAGCCAGAGAGATTGCCAATGGCGGTATCGTAGGCTTTAATATCATGGTGGCTACCCAGCGCTATGAAGAATATGTGAAAACTGCTGTAGAAGCCGGTGCGGATGTGATCATTTCCGGCGCAGGGCTTCCTGTGGACCTGCCTAAATGCACAGAAGGTTCTGATGTAAAGATTGCTCCGGTGGTCTCTTCCCTGAAATCCTATACAGTCCTGTGCAGAATGTGGGAGAGAAAGTATAAAAGATATCCGGATTTCGTAGTGATCGAAGGGCCTAAAGCAGGAGGCCATCTGGGATTTTCCGCAGAAGAACTGGATACTCTTACCCCGGAATCCTATGACCAGGTGACCCTGTCTATTATCAGTAAAAACAAAGAATACGAAGAAAAAGCAGGAAGGGACATTCCTGTGATCGTAGCAGGAGGAATCTTCGATGGAGAGGATATGAAGCATGCGCTGTCTCTGGGAGCAGACGGGATCCAGGTGGCTACCCGGTTTGTCACCACAGAAGAGTGCGATGCGGCTCCTGCTTATAAAGAAGCTTATATTAAAGCAAAGAAAGAAGATATCTGCATTGTGAAAAGCCCTGTAGGCATGCCCGGCCGGGCCATCCATAATGTGTTTATCGATAAGACAAAAAAAGAGAAATGCAGGATCAAACACTGCTACCACTGCATTACCACCTGTGATCCTGCAAAGATCCCCTACTGTATCACCCAGGCTTTAGTCAATGCTGCAGAAGGAAATCTGGACGAGGCTCTGCTGTTCTGCGGGGAGAATGCCTATCGGTGTGATAAGATCGAGAAGGTTAAGGATATTATGGAAGAATTTGCCCGGGCAGATTTAAAATAGCGAAAATAGAAAAGACCAGTTCATATAGATCCAGAGCTTTATAATAGCCAGGATTTTATGGGCTGGTTTCTTTTTTGGTTGTAATGCTTCCAAAGAGCAGGTATACTATCCATAAGTGAGGTAGGTGATTTCATGAAAAAAATATTGCCGGTAGGCTATGAGGATATTCGGGAAATCGCAGACAGAAATCTGTATTATGTGGATAAATCTCTGATGATCCGTGAGCTTTTGGAGAGAGGAGGAAAAGTAAATCTTTTCACCAGACCCAGGCGTTTTGGAAAAACCCTGAATCTCAGTATGATCCGGCGTTTCTTTGAGCTGGAGCGTAATGAGGAAGGGATAAAGACAGATAACAGCTATATTTTTCAGGATCTGGGTATTGCCCGCTGTCAGGAAATCTGCAGGGATCATCAGCAGAAATATCCGGTGATAGTTCTGACCATGAAGTCGGCCAGGCAGCCGGATTTTCAGATGGCAAGGGACAGTCTCATTGATGAGATTGCAAAAGAATACCGGAGACATGCTTATGTGTTGAACTCTCCCGGCCTTTTGGAAGGAGAGAAAAAGCGTTTTGAGGCAGTTCTGAATCGAAATGCAGAGAAAATTGAATATGCCAAATCCCTGGAATTTTTGTCCTATTGTTTGTGGAAGGAATCCGGGAAAAAGACCATTATTCTTTTAGATGAATATGATGTCCCTTTGGAAAACGCATATTTTGAAGGATTTTACCAGGAGATGACGGGATTTGTGCGGTCACTGCTGGAATCTGCCCTGAAGACCAATCCCTATCTGGAATTTGCAGTGATCACAGGCTGTCTCAGAATCAGCAAAGAAAGTATTTTTACAGGACTGAATAATCTGGATATTTTTTCTATCACAAGTCCTGATTTTGCCGACAGCTTCGGCTTTACAGAAAAAGAAGTCCGGGAAATGACCGATTACTATGGGCTGGAAGGAAAAATGCCGGAGATAAAAGAGTGGTATGACGGCTATTCTTTCGGAGATGAGGAAATCTATAATCCCTGGAGCATTATTAACTACGTTAAAACAGCAGTAAGAAAATATGATGCCTTTCCCAAGCCCTACTGGTCTAACACATCTTCCAACAGCATTGTGCGGAAGCTGATCCAGGAAGCGGATCCGGCTACCAGAGAGGAGATTGAAGAACTGCTGGAGGGAAAAGCTATCCGCAAACCGGTTCACGAAGATATTACCTACGGAGATATTGAAGAGAGCAAAGACAACCTCTGGAATTTCCTTTTCTTTACAGGCTATTTAAAAAAGATAAAAGAAGTCTATGAAGAGGGAAATATCTATTTCTGGCTTGCCATACCAAATGAAGAGATACGATATATTTACCGCAATAGTGTTCTGACATGGTTTCAGCATAAAGCCAGCCAGACAGATATTGAACCCTTTATCCGGGATCTGGAAAAAGGAGACTGTGAATCAGCAGGAGCCTTTCTTTCCCATCAGCTTTTAGAAACCATCAGTTTTTACGATTATTCGGAAAGCTATTATCACGGATTTCTGACAGGGCTTCTCAATGTTTCAGAAAAGTATCGTGTCTATTCAAACCGGGAACAGGGGCTGGGAAGACCGGATATTGTGCTGAAAACGCCGGGAATCCGGAATGGAAAAGCGATGATCCTGGAACTGAAAATTGCCGGGGTCTATGAAGAAATGGAGAACAATTGCCGGGAGGCTTTAGATCAGATCGAGAAACAGCAGTATGCCAGCACTTTGTTGGAAGAAGGATATCAGGATATCCGAAAGTATGGGATCAGTTTTTATAAAAAAGAATGTCTGATCAGGGAAAGGAAAGATTAATGTGCAGGGTTACAATTTACTGATTATTTATCAGACAGCTTCGGGAAGCAAATATATGGGAATTATAAATATAAGACATGGGAGGGATGGATAATGTTCCACATCAGTAATTTTACCAACAATGATGATATCAATGTACTGGATTCTATGGGGCCTTTTACCGTGATTGAATACGCACGGGACTTAAGCGTAGCCCCCACCAACGCCATGGCGGCATACTTCTGCAATGCCATGAATGTGCGGAAGCGCCAGGTTATGTGCGATCTGAGCAAGGC
>DXFG01000285.1 GCA_019114545.1 Candidatus Blautia pullistercoris
AAAATTAATATATAATGAATACTAACGACTTACATATGTAATGTAGAAGGAGGTAATTTTTAATGAGTAACACTACGAACAATGTCAAGCCTTTCGGCATGAGAGACAAAATCGGTTACATGTTCGGTGACTTCGGTAATGACTTTACCTTCATCCTCTCCTCAACATTCCTGATGAAATTCTATACGGACGTTATGGGAGTTTCCGCAGCGATAGTTGGTCTGATGATGATGATTGCCAGATTTGTGGACGCCTTCACTGATGTAACCATGGGTCAGATCGCTGACCGCAGCCGTCCTACGGCAAAAGGAAAATTCCTTCCCTGGATCAAGAGAATGTGCGGACCTGTGGCTCTGGCTTCATTCCTGATGTATGCAGTATGGTTTAAAGACATGCCTATGGCGTTCAAGATCGTGTGGATGTTCGGTACCTATCTGTTATGGGGAAGTATCTGCTACACAGGAATCAACATTCCTTACGGTTCCATGGCATCTGCAATTTCTCCTGAAGCAAAGGACCGTTCCGAGCTGTCCAGCTGGAGAACTATTGGCGCTACATTAGCAGGTATGATCATCGGTGTTGTACTTCCTATGATCGTATACTACACAGATGAAGCAGGAAATACTGTTATTTCCGGTACCAACATGGCAATTGCAGGAGCTATCTGCTCGGTATGTGCTGTTATCTGTTATCTGATCTGCTACAACCTGACTACAGAGCGTGTAAAGATTGAGAAGAAAGAAGAAAAATTCAGCCTTGTCGAATTGGGTAAGACCCTGGTATCCAGCCGGGCCCTGATCGGTATCGTGCTGGCAGCACTGCTTCTTCTGCTGGCACAGCTTACTTTAGGCGGAATGGGACAGTATATTTTCCCCAACTACTTCCAGAGCGCTGCCGGCGTATCTATTTCCGGTCTTTGTGGAAATATCCTGATCCTGGTGCTGGCATTCTTCGTTCCTTCACTGGCTGCCAAATTTGGTAAGAAAGAGCTTTCTGCATTCGGCGGACTTTTTGGAGCTGTTGTATTCTTTATCGCATTTATCCTGCATACAGATAATATGTATCTGTACATTGCTTTGTATACACTGGGATATCTGGGAATCGCATTCTTTAATATTAACTGCTGGGCGATGATCACAGACGTTATCGATGATGCTGAGGTAAGACAGGGAGAAAGATCTGACGGTACTTTCTACTCGGTGTACTCCTTTGCACGTAAAATGGGACAGGCTGCTTCCTCAGGACTTACCGGTGGTCTTCTGACAATGGTGGGATACTCAACAGCTACTGCTTTTGATACAGAGGTTGTAAACGGCATTTATAATATCGCCTGCCTGGTTCCTGCAGCAGGATTCCTGCTGATGGCTCTTGCCCTGATCTTTGTATATCCGCTGAGCAAGAAGAAAGTTGACAGCAACATCGCTTACCTGAAAGCAAAAAGAGAAGGAAAGAAATAAGAAAATATAATTTAATATAAGCAGTGATGTACAGTGCCGGCAGAGGAAACTTTACCGGCACTGTTTTACACTAAAACCAATACTATTCAGAGCCAGACTCTGAGAAAAGGAGGAATTTTATGTTATACCCGATTTTGACACCATCCAGATTATTAAGCGACTTAAGTGGCGTATGGGACTTCAAGCTGGACAATGGAGAAGGCTTTGACCAGGAGTGGTACAAGGCTCCTCTGGAAGATCCTATGACTATGCCGGTGCCGGCTTCCTATAATGACCTGAAGGAAGGCATTGACTTCAGAGATCATTACGGCTGGGTATTCTATCAGAGGAAGATTTCCATGCCTTCCTTTGTGAAGACCCAGAGAGTGATGCTTCGGTGTGCGGCAGTTACCCACTATGCAAAAATTTATTTGAACGGAGAACTGATCTGCGAGCATAAGGGCGGCTTCCTTCCTTTTGAAGTGGAGATTACAGAAAAGCTTCAGGACGGAGACAACCTTCTGACCATTGCCGTAAATAATGTGATCGACTATACCACCCTTCCTATCGGAGGAAAATCCAATATGATGAACGGCATGGGAGGCTTCGGCTCTTCCAGCTCTGCAAAACCACAGAACAATCCCAACTTCGACTTCTTCAACTACTGTGGAATTACAAGACCTGTAAAAATCTATACGACACCAAAGGACTACATTGAAGATATTACTCTGGTTCCTGAGGTGAGCGGAACTACTGCCAGAGTTTCCTACAAGGTAGATACTGTGGGAACAGGAGACTGCAAAGTAGAAGTTTTTGATAAAGAAGGAAATCTGGTAGCGCAGGGTCAGGGAACCCAGGGCGTTCTGGAAATTGAAAATGTGCATCTGTGGCAGCCTCTGAAAGCATATCTCTATGATGTGAAAGTGACCTTCGGGGAAGACGTTTATACACTGCCTTACGGCGTAAGAACAGTAAGAGTAGAGGGGACCAGGTTTCTGATCAATGAAAGACCTTTCTATTTCAAAGGCTATGGAAGACATGAAGATACCTTCCCTAACGGAAGAGGCATGAACCTGCCGATGAACACCAAGGATATGTCTTTGATGAAATGGCAGGGAGCCAACAGCTTCCGTACCAGCCATTATCCATACAGCGAGGAAATGATGCGTCTCTGCGACGAAGAAGGTTTTGTAGTCATTGACGAGACCACGGCTGTAGGCGTAAACTTAGATTTCGGCGGCGGTGCAAACTTCAACGGACAGAAAGTCAGCACCTTTGATAAAGAACATGGTGTACAGACCCAGGAACACCACAAAGACGTGATCCGTGACCTGATCTCCAGAGATAAGAACCATGCCTGTGTGGTTATGTGGAGTATTGCCAATGAGCCAGATTCCTACAGTGAAGGTGCTTATGACTACTTCGCACCTCTTTATGAGCTGGCAAGAGAGCTGGATCCTCAGAAACGTCCCTGCACATTGGTCAGTGTACAGATGGCACCGCCTGAAAAAGACTGCTCCGCAAAGCTCAGCGATGTGATCTGCCTGAACCGCTACTATGGATGGTACTTTGGCGGCCCGGATCTGGAACTGCCGGAACAGGCTCTCAGAAAAGAATTAGACTACTGGAAGACCATCGGAAAACCAGTGGTATTTACCGAGTACGGTGCAGATACAGTTATGGGTATGCATGATACCACACCGGTCATGTATACAGAGGAATTCCAGGTAGAATACTACAAGATGAACAACAAAGTTTTCGATGACTATGATTTTGTAGTAGGCGAGCAGGTATGGAACTTTGCAGACTTTGCTACCAGCCAGAGCCTGCTGAGAGTCCAGGGAAATAAGAAGGGAATCTTTACAAGAGACAGAAAGCCGAAATTAGTGGCTCATTACTTCAGAGACAGATGGCATAAGATCCCGGACTTTGAATACAAAAAATAAAAATTGAGAGACTGCCCTATCGGTACTGGGCCGGTAGGGCAGTCTTTTACTGTTTTATCAGAGGAATATTGTAAGGCGGAACTCTTTCTCAGTGTAAGAGATGTCCAGGGTTCCGCCGTTTTTTTCTATAATTTCCTGAACGGAGGCGATTCCCAGGCCGTGGGAGTGGGGATCTTCTTTGTCTGTGAGGAAACGTCCTTTTCTTTTCTGTACCTCATTTTCCTTTGTGTTTACAATCTCATAGCTGAAGTATCCCTCTTTTGTATAGCGGGCTTTAGCGGAAATCTTCCGCTGTTGTCCGGAGGGGATTTTGCTGCAGGCTTCTATGGCGTTGTCTAAAGTGTTAGCAAAGACGGAACACAGGGTAATATCATCCAGTTTTGTAAAACCGTCAATGCTGATGCTGAAAAAGCAGTCAATGTTTTGCTCAGAAGCCTGGTTATACTTTGCATTCAGAAGAGCGTTTACAACACTGTTTTTACAAAATGGACGGTTTCCCGTCTCTATGTATCCCATAAGTTTTTCCAGGTATTCCAGAGCTTCTTTTATATTTCTGTCTTTTAAAAGACTGTCCACCACAGCAAAATGACTGTTCATATCATGGCGGAGCCGTCGTATCTGAAGCTGGTTTTTCTCCAGCTCCTCGTAATAGTCTTTTTGAAGCCGGAGATTTTTCCGCTCCATGTCTGCCTGGATGGTATCTGCCAGATAAGAGGCCAGATAAATACTGGTAAAGTTGGTGGCGATACAGGCCAGCATACAGGGATAAGCCGCAGGGGCCAGGTTGGGGGTAAAGCAGACCAGACTGACTACTGCTGTAAGAGAAGCCAGGCAGATCAGGCTGAGAAACAGCCAGGAACGCCGGTCCAGAAGCTGGCGGGCTTTCAGAAGCCTTCGGTTCATGGACCGGTAAAAAACAAACCAGAAGAGCAGGGGTACAATTTCCGCCAGATTGGAGAACAGCAGATTGGTAAATCCCATTCCGCCCCAAAAAGTAAAGAAAATCCAGGTCCCGATATTATTCAGGAGAAAATTCAGAGCTGTGGCAATGGGATAGAGGATCATTACAGCAGAAATCTTCAAATACCAGGGTCCTTCAAAGAAAAGGGTAGTCCCAAAGAAAAGGCATAATACAACCAGGATATTAACCGGGTCCTGGGCGAAAATAACTACAGAGGACACCAGGGTACAGAGCATCCAGGCTAGGATCTGTAAAAACCTGGGCTCTCTGGGCTTCAGAAGACAGGATACGGTTTTAAAGAAGAAATACCCCTGTACAAAATTACAGGAAGTTCCGATAAGGCTGATGAGATTTTCCATAGGATCCCTGCTTTCCAATTTAAGAGTGAAGAAGTTTTCTGGCAAAGGCTGCGGCCAGTTCCTGGCGGCAGGCCCTGCTTACAGGAAGCTGCTCTTCGCCGCACAGGCAGAAGGTGTTTCCGATCCTGGAAACATGGCTCAGGTTTACCAGGTAGCGGTTATGTATGCGGATAAAGCCTGTTGGGAGTTCTGCCTCAATATCTGAGAGCCTGGCATAAAATACTTCCTGGCCTTTTACGGTGACTGCAGTTACCTTTTTCCGGTCACTTTTAAAATAGAGGATTTCCTTTAAAGGAAGGCGAAGAAGCTGGCCTTTCTGCTTTATATAATAAAATTGCTCTTCCATCCTGCGGCTTTCCTCTACGGCCAGTCCCAGAATTTCCCGGATTTTGTCTTCCCGGTAAGGCTTCAGTATATAGCGGAAGGCCCGGACCTCATAGCCCTGAAAGACAAAGTCCGGATAAGCGGTGATGAAGATAATTACAATATGGGGAGAAATCTTCCGAAGCTGGGTGGCCGTATCTATGCCGTTTAAACCTTTCATTTTGATATCCAGAAAAAGGATATCCCCGTCTTCCTCTTCTAATCCTTCCAGCAGAGCGCTTCCGGAGTCAAATTCCCGGATCCTGCAGGGGATTCCCTGCAGCTGCAGTTCGGTTTTTATTATTTTAGAAAGAGACTTCCGCAGCTCTTTTTCGTCATCACAGATACAGATTTCCATGATTTTTGCAGCTCCTTTTGACTGTGATAGTTTGATCTGTGACAGCGTCTTTCTTCCTGACGGACAGGCCTGAAAGCCGATATCAATAATATTATATAGGGTTTTCTGAAAATTTGCCAGCAAGAGGGATGATTTTGCCGAACTTTCCCAAAATTCTGTCAAACTTACCTATTTCCTGAATATCCCTTTCAGGAGAGAAAAATTATAATAATGATTGCCTAAAATTTATACACAGAAATGGGGAGGTAGACCAGATGTTAAAAGTTGAAAATTTGAGAAAAACCTATAAGACAGGGAACAATTCCTACCTGGTATTGAAAGATTTGTCTTTTCAGGTGAAGAAAGGAGAATTTGTGGCGGTTATGGGGCCAAGCGGTTCGGGAAAGACGACTCTTTTAAATTGTATTTCCTGTTTTATCCCTCATGACCAGGGAAAAATCCTGTTAAATGGGAAGGATCTGTCAGGCCTTGGACAGAAAGAGCTTGCAAAAGTCCGGAATCAGCACCTGGGTTTTGTATTCCAGGATTTTATGCTCCTGGACGGACTGACGGTTTTTGAAAATATTTGTCTTCCTCAGGTCATAGCAGGAAAGCCGGTGGGAAAGATGGAAGAGAAAGCCCGGAAGTTCTGTAAGGCCTTTGGAATCGAGAAGATACAGGAAAAATATCCCGCAGAGATTTCAGGAGGAGAGAAACAGCGTACAGCAGTGGCCAGAGCTATGATGAATTCTCCTTATATTTTGCTGGCGGACGAGCCTACAGGAAACCTGGACAGCAGATCCTGCAAAGCAGTCATTGATGCTTTTCTTCAGGCAAAAGAACAGCTTGAGGCTACTGTTTTCATGGTGACTCATGACAGCTATGCAGCTTCTTTCTGTGACCGTGTCATCGTGCTCCGGGACGGTGCCGTACATACAGAACTGACCCGCCGGGGTTCCAGAAGAGAATTTATGGATGAGCTGCTGGATGTACTCCGGGAACTGGGAGGTGACAGGGATGACCAGGAATAAGATTTTTGCCAAACTCCGGAGAAAGAATAAAGGGCAGTATGGGATCCTTGCCTTTTGCATCTTCCTTTCTGTGCTGCTGCTTACAGCCTTTGCCCTGATGTATTTCGGACCTACGGTACAGGAATTTCTTCCTGAGGGCGGAGATACACGAAAACTGGCCATTCTGCTTTTAGGAGCTACGGCGGTAGGATGTGCTATTTTTACCCTTTATGCTTCCATACTCTTTTTTCGGTATAAAAGCAGAGAATACGGTATTTTTCTGGCGCTGGGAGAGCAGAAGAAGACCCTGGGGACTATGCTCTTTAAAGAACTGGCTCTGCTTACAGGGGCGGCTGCAGCCCTGGGATTACTGGGAGCCATACCTCTGTCCTGGCTGATCTGGAAGCTTTTTGAATCCTTTCTGGTTTCTACAGAGGAAATGGAATATCACTTTGGAATAGGCGGACTTCTGGTGGGGCTGGTCTTTGCCATTATACTGGCTATTCTTTTAGGAGCTGCAGGAAGGAAATTTGTAAAAAAGACCAATGTTATGGATATCCTGCGGACCCAGCACCAGCCGGAAATGGTGAAGAAGATTCCTGCCTGGACATTTGGGGCCGGCATGGGGATGATACTGGGAGGGCTTCTTCTGGCTATGGGGCTGCCCAGGATCTTTGTCCATGTCTTTCATGTAGGCCCCCCTTCTGTTCTGAACCTTTTTTATTTTCTGGCAGTGGCAGGCATCTATCTGGTGCTGCTCAGTATAGTAGGGCAGAACCGGAAAGGAAAAAATAGAAAGAAGTATTACAAAAATCTGGTGTCTGTAAGCCTTATGCGGTTTTCCGCCAAATCTACCACACGGAATATGTGCGTGGTCGTCCTTCTGCTGTTTGCAGGAATTTTTGCTGTCTATTATGGGCTCCTGTATTCCGACAGTGCCGGATATATTGACAACGGGACTACCAGAGACTTTGTTCTCCACTATCCGGTTCAGGAGAAACAGGTGACGAAAGAGGAGATCCGGAAGCTGGCAGGAGAGTATTCTGTGGAAATCCAGGATTACACAGAGGGGGAAGGAGCCAATCTGGTGATCACTTATAAAATGACAGATTATACAGAGGACAATGAATATGTGACGGTTACCAGAGAAAAAGGAAAAACGGCTCTTTTTTTCTCCGGAAAAACCTATCAGCAGCTTACGGGAGAAGACCCTGGGGTGGCTCCCGGAACCTATAAGACCATAACGGAGGCAGGGCATCAGGATAATATCTGGGATTTTACAGACGGTCTGTCAGAAGTTTCCAATCCGGACACAGGGACAGAGACTGGCCTGACTTTTGGAGGAACACTGGAATATAACAGTCTGTCAGATATGTCTGAGCCTTTTGCTTATGTGCTCAATGATAAAGATTATGAGACTCTGACAGAAGGTATCGGACAGGAGTGGATGGAGCATCTGGTCTTTTTTGACGCTGCCGACCCGGAAGCCTCTTATCCTTTTACCAGAGCTTTGTATGAGGAATATGTGAGCCGGGCTACAGACCTTTCTGCTCATATGGGAAATTATGACCGGTGGGAAGAGCTCCAGGCCAAAGCCAATGGGGAAGAATATATGTATGGGGATAAGGTTGAGATGGACCCGGAGGATACCCAGCTTCTTGGAAACTGGAGATACGGGCCGCAGTTTCAGATTCTGAACAGCCAGGAATGGATGCAGTTTGTTGGGGTCTATGTGATGCTCTGCCTGTACATTTTCATCATCACCCTTTCCACAGTGGCTATTATGACTTATGTAAGAGGTGTCTCTGTGGCTGCGGACAACCGGGAAGTTTTTGTAAGCCTGGAGCGGCTGGGGGCAGACAGTGAGTATCGGAAGAAAGTTTTAAAAGCTCAGCTCAGGAAAATTTTTATTTACCCGACAGTTCTGGGCTGTGGGGTAGGATTGCTTTTCAGCATAGGAATGAACTATATGAATGACGGAAGACTAACCGCTGCTGAGCTTCGGAGTCTGATGATAGTTCTGGGAATCAGTCTTCTTATCTTTCTGTTTCTGTGGGCCGTTTACCAGGCAGCCAGGAGAAAGGGAGAAAAAATCCTGGGAATCTTCAGGGAAAAGCAGAGATAGGTTGTGGAAAAATAGAAAAGTAAGAATATTTGCTTGGATAGGTATTTTTTGAAAAATATTCATATCTTTTTATATACAAAAAATGTATTTTTTAGTATAATTTTTGTGGTGAAAATATAAGGCTTAACAAAGAATAATCTGAAAAAGAGAGGAAAAAGAGATGAGATTTTCAGAAACAGAAAAGAGACAACTGATCATTTTTGCGGCACTGGCCTATGGGATCACTTATGTCCTGGGACTGCTGATGTGGTATGGAAACAGCACAGGAGCAGATCTGAGTGTATTTCCCAACGCCCAGATGCTTTATCCGGCGGCGGGAGTTATGATGGCTTATCTGTTTACCAGGAAAGGAGACCAGAAGGTGCCCAGGATATTTTTTGTGACCTTCCTTGTGATTACAGTCCTGATGATCCTGTGTGCCCTGGGTTCTGTATTTCTGCCTCAGAGTATACAGGCAGGACAGATGGAAATGTCAGTATGGATGGTGCTTGTACAGGTGGTATTGATCCTGGGAAGCATTGTATTTTGGATCACCCTTCTGGTTTCGGGAAAAGAGAGACGGGAAGCCTGCGGCCTGCGGTGGAGAAACTGGAAAAAGTCGGTTTTGTGTATGCTTTTGTTCTTTGTGCTTTACAGCCTCCGTATGGGGATTTCCAGTGCTCTGGGAGGACAGATGGGAGAATTTATCCAGCTGTGGGCTGTGCCTTCTACCTGGCTCTATCTGGTTACATTGGTCCTGAATTTCTTCCTGGTAGTAGTGGCCTTCTTCGGAGAGGAATATGGATGGCGGTATTATCTCCAGCCTCTCCTGCAGAAAAGATTCGGACTGAGAAAGGGCGTACTGCTTTTAGGGGTGATATGGGGACTGTGGCACCTGCCGCTGGATTTCTTCTATTACACCACGCCGGATATGGGCGTGATCTATGTGGCGTCCCAGATCGTTACCTGCGTCTTTATAGGAATCTTCCTGGCTTATGTCTATATGAAGACCAGGAACATCTGGGTAGCCGTGGCTGTCCACTATATGAATAACAATCTGATCCCTATGTTTGTTGGAAATTATTCTGCAGATGTACTCCAGGGACAGACCATTGCCTGGGGGGACGTACTGGCTTCTCTGATTCTGAACCTGGTAATCTTTGGATGGTTTATCTTCCTGAAACCATTTCGGGAGAAAAAAGAAGCCTGAGAAGAACTGTCGAAGACAGATGCCTGCAGATAACACAGAAAAAGGACTCTTTTTGGAACTGTCGCATTAATCAAAATCGAGAATACTTATACATTTTATTGCTCAGTCTGCGTCGCTTTGAGCCTAGGGTCTCAAAGCTATACTCGACAAATTCGCATAAAATGTATAAATATTCCTGACATTTAATGCGACAGCTCCAGAAGAGTCCTTTTTAGTTTCCTAAGGCGGTGAGCCAGGGGATGTTATACAACGATCCAGCCCATTGTTTCAGAAATCGCAAAGATCAGGATCAGGGCCAGGAAAATGGGAGCGATCCATTTCAGCATGATCCGGTAGAACTTTTTAATCTTGAAGGGACCGTTAAGTTCCACTTCATCCTCAATAACCTTGGGTCCGATAAAATGCCCCACGCAGATACAGGTGAGAATAGCCACAATAGGCATGAGCACACTGTTGCTGATGAAGTCAAAGAAATCCAGCAGTCCCAGTCCCAGAAGCTGGATAAAGCTCAGAGGTCCGAAGCCCAGAGAGACGATGGTTCCCAGTATCAGGACATAGATGGTGATCAATATCGTGGATTTTTTTCTGCCCCATCCGGTCTTATCCCGCAGAATGGAAACCGCAGTCTCCATCAGGGAGATAGAAGAAGTCAGGGCTGCGAAAAGCACCAGCAGGAAGAACACTGCTCCGATCACTCCCCCAAGGGCCATATCGTTGAAGACCTTCGGCAGAGTAATAAACATCAGGGAAGGTCCTTTGCTGAGGGCAGCTTCATCTCCTCCTGAGAAAACAAAGACCGAAGGCACGATCATCAGACCTGCCAGGAAGGCAACTACAGTGTCAAAGACTTCAATCTGCCGCACAGAAGCTTCCAGACTGCTTTCTTTTTTCATATAAGAGCCGTAAGTGATCATAATTCCCATAGCCAGAGACATAGAATAGAATAGCTGCCCCATGGCCGCCAGTACAGTGGTGGCGGAAAATTTGGAAAAGTCGGGGAAGAAGTAATATTTTACACCTTCCATAGCGCCAGGCCGTGTAACACAGTAAATGCTGATGCCTACGATCATGACGATCAGCAGGGGCATCATAAAGCGGCTGGCTTTCTCAATTCCTTTTTCAACACCCATGATCACTACAATGGCGGTGAGAAGAACATAAATGCAGAACCATACCACCGGGGAAACCGTCTGGCTGGTAAAAGCGGCAAAGTATTCGTCCCCGGAGGCAAGTCCGCCGTCTCCGGTAAGGAAGGTGACAAAGTATTTGATCACCCAGCCTCCGATAACGCAGTAATAAGGGGTGATGATAAAAGGTACGGCGCAGGCCAGATAGCCTACGAAACCGAAACGCTTATCCAGTGACTGGAAAGCGCCGATGGCGCTGAGTCTGGTCTTTCTGCCGATGGCGATTTCTGTGACCATCAGTGTAAATCCGAAGGTCACTGCCAGGATCAGGTAGACCAGCAGAAAAATACCCCCTCCGTATTTTGCAGCCAGGTAAGGGAAACGCCAGATGTTTCCAAGGCCTACAGCCGAACCTGCAGCAGCCAGAACAAAGCCCATCTTGTTTGTAAAAGATCCTCTTTTTTGTTCCATATTTTTCTCCTTTGTATTGTGTGTAAGGTATGTAGGCATAATTATGCCATTTCTTATAAGAAAAAACAAGGGATTTTTTATACAAAAAAGCTTGACTTTGTGTTTTAGCTATGCTATATTACAAAAGTCTGAAGAAGAAAAAGAAAGCAGAGTATCCACTCTCACCTTAGCACAAATGGGTGACTAACGGTTTATAGAATGCAGTGAAGCGCACAGCGTTTTCATATGGAGATATCAGGTGGATAGTGTCTTTTGCTATCCGCTTTTCTTTTGCTCTGTAGATTCTTATTCATGACCATGAAAGCCGGAAGGCTTACGTGTTCTTTTCTTAAAGGAAATGGCCAAGGGGGCCCAAGAGTGTTTTATCAATATTATGGAGGTGCACGACTATTAGCGATTTAATGATCAACGAACAAATCAGAGACAAAGAAGTACGTCTTATTGGAGCGGATGGACAGCAGCTGGGAATCATGTCCGCAAGAGAAGCCCAGAAACATGCAGTGGAAGCCGGACTGGATCTGGTAAAGATTGCTCCCACAGCGAAGCCGCCGGTTTGTAAAATTATTGACTATGGCAAGTATAAGTACGAATTAGCCAGAAAAGAGAAGGAAGCTAAGAAGAAACAGAAAACCATAGAAATCAAAGAAGTGCGTTTATCCCCTAATATTGAGGAAAACGATTTGAAGACCAAGGTCAACAACGCCAGAAAATTCCTGCAGAAAGGAAACAAAGTGAAGGTGACTCTGCGTTTCCGGGGAAGGGAAATGGCACATATGCAGAGCAGCAAGCACATCTTAGATGAGTTTGCGCAGATTCTGTCCGACATTGCGGTGATCGAAAAGGCGCCTAAGGTGGAAGGCAGAAGCATGACTATGTTTTTGACAGAAAAACGTTAATAAGAAAAAGAGTTTAAGGAGGACATAAACATGCCAAAAATGAAAACTACCAAAGCTGCTGCAAAGCGCTTCAAAACAACAGGAACAGGTAAATTAAAAAGAAATAAAGCTTACAAGAGCCATATCTTAACAAAGAAATCTCAGAAGAGAAAAAGAAATCTCAGAAAAGCAACTATCACAGATGCAACAAATGTAAAGAGCATGAAGAAAATCCTGCCTTACATGTAATCTGGACAGTCGGCAAAGTTTCATTGAAAAAAGATTATCTTTAATATAGGAGGAAATTAAGAATGGCAAGAATTAAAGGCGGATTAAACGCTAAGAAGAAACATAACAGAGTATTAAAAATGGCTAAGGGCTACAGAGGAGCCCGTTCCAAACAGTATAGAGTAGCAAAACAGTCTGTAATGAGAGCTCTGGCAAGCTCCTATGCAGGAAGAAAACAGAGAAAACGTCAGTTCAGACAGCTTTGGATCGCTCGTATCAATGCTGCTGCAAGAATGAACGGTTTATCCTACAGCAAATTCATGCACGGCTTAAAGCTGGCGAACGTTGACCTGAACAGAAAAGTTCTGGCTGACATGGCTATCAACGATGCAGAGGGATTCGCAACTCTGGCAGAACTGGCAAAGAGCAAATTAGCTTAATAGATTTTTCAAGGGGTTGTTGCATTAGTCATATTCTCGATTTCGACTAATGCGATAGCCCCTTTTCGTATTTGACAAATTAGGGCATTTTGACTATAATATACTTAACAAGGGAGCCGGAAGGTGACTGCACTTCACCCGACCCGGCGTAATTTAAGATTTAGCTATAAGAGATAGCCGTTCCTAAACTTTGACGAGAGCAGGACGGCTATTTCTTATGGGTATAATTAAGAATGGCGATAATCAATAAAGCAGCGTTTACGATTAGACTCAATTCTTCATATGTACTCATAATAATCACCACCCTCCGTAAGGTCTCGGATTGGGTGAGAGCACGTCCCCCAGCTCCCTGGGTAAATATACGATCTTATCTTGAATACAGTATAAATATCTTTTTCCAGCAAGTCAATAACACCATCTAGGAAGAATATCTATTCCCATCTATCCTAAATTTCATAAAAACTTAAAATCCCGTGTAAAAACCGCAGATGTCCGCATACTAATTTTGGCAGCTATACAGTTCAGATTTCATAAAGTTAATCTTGCGAAATTAACTCCAGTATGTTATGCTATTCGGGCATGTCAATTTATTAACAAACCTTTGATGGAGGAAA
>DXFG01000033.1 GCA_019114545.1 Candidatus Blautia pullistercoris
CAGCGGTAATTGGTCCGTGCCTCTACACCCACCGCATCAAAGAATGCTTTCCAGAGAGAGGAATAAGTGTCTCCTTTCCGGGCTTCTTCCATATGGGCTAATTCCTGAGGGGAGACAGGGGTAAGAAAATAATCTTTGTCAGCAGGATGGACCAGGGCCACCCTTCTTTTTTTGTCTGCAATCAGCCAGTTTTCCGAGGGCATACGGTCGGCAAAATGGGAGGCTACAAGTGTGAGAACATTACATTTCGGCTCAATAAGAGAAAAAAGAGCCTGATCATTCAGCCTGGAAAAACGGATAAATTCCCGGAATTGATGGCTCTCGTTGGTCACCTTCCGATCCAGTTCAAAAAGAGCCGACACATAAGGATTGCCAAGCATACGGGTAACCTGAGGGCCGTATGCAAAACCAAGGACGAGAAAACGATAGATAATATCCAGTTTCTCCGGACTCCAATGCATGGCGGCCCGGTAGATGTCCTGGTAGGCGTTCCGGGAGATCTTACCACGGACAGACCGGATCACCTTCCGGCACTTCTCAGGATCCGGCTCTATGTGCCGGTACTGACAGAAAAGTTCCGGTTCCGCTACCGGCTCTGTCATCAGCTTTATATTGGAATGGCCCAGTCTGGCGGACCAGGCGTCATAGATACAGGTCATCATAGCTTCAAAGTCATCGTGACAGGTAAAAACTACCATTATTCATTACCTCCTGTGTATATAGGACCAAATGGTACCGGAATCTTGAATCAATTCATAATTGCCCGGATAAAATTTTCCGGCTGTCTTCTATAGTGGGCGGAACTTCCAGAAAATTGTCGTCAAAAAGAGAAAGCTGCCGATAGGTCTGAGGATGTTCCAGATCCCATAAAGTGCTTTTCTCACTTTGGGTCAGCTGCCTGGTGATAAAATCCTCTTCAATAGGCGTATGGTAGCGCATTTTCCCATGGCAGGTAATAAAATACTGCGCTCTTTTTAAAACCACGCCCATGGTTTTCAGGGAAGAGAAGTTCAGCCTGCCCAAACGCCTTGCCTGGAGGATCCTCCAGGCGGATTTATTCCCAATGCCGGGAACCTTCAGAAGATTCTGATAGGAGGCAGTAGAGACTTCTATGGGAAACAGCTCCAGATGCCGAAGGGCCCAGTCACATTTGGGATCCAGAAAAATATTGAAATTAGGACGGGAGGGGCTGAGAAGATCATCCGCCTGGAATCCGTAATAGCGCAGGAGCCAGTCCGCCTGATAAAGCCGGTGTTCCCTCAGAAGGGGAGGAGTCGTATCCAGGGAGGGAAGATCCCGATCCTCGTTCAGAGGAATATAGGCGGAGAAGAAAACTCTCTTCAGATCATACTGCTGGTACATGGCCTGGGTGACCTTCAGAAGCTGGTAGTCGTTTTCCCGGGTTGCGCCTATGATCATCTGGGTGCTTTGTCCTGCAGGTGCAAAGGGGCGGGAATCTTTTTTCAGCAGAGGAGTCTTTTCAGAAAAAGAATCGGCAGGAGAAGCAATGCCAGGCAGAGCTGACTCAGAAGGAGTCCTGGCATGCCCGGAAAGAGCACCTGTCTGTCCTTCTAATTTTCTGCTGCTTTTACTGCCGGAGGAAAAAATGCCTCCAGTCAGGTACTGATTGCCGAAATGCCGCTCCATAGAGGCAGATTTCCCAATGGACAGCCGGTAATCCTGGATCTGCTGCCGGATCTGCCCCATAGGCTGGAGAATGGCCTGATGGCTTTTGCCCGGTGCCAGAAGCTGAAGGCTTTCTTTGGTGGGAAGTTCCATGTTGACACTCATGCGGTCTGCCAGATAACCGATCCCCTGTATGATCTCAGGGGCGGCTCCAGGTACGGCTTTCGCATGGATGTAACCCCGGAAATGGTACTGGTTCCGCAGGAGAAAAAGGGTCCGGTACATCAGTTCCATGGTATAAGTAGGGTTTTTCACGACTCCGGAACTTAAGAAAAGTCCCTCAATATAATTCCGTTTATAAAATTCTATGGTAATGGTGCATAGCTCTTCCGGAGTAAAGGAAGTACGGACCCTCTGGTTAGAGCGCCGGTTGATACAGTATTTGCAGTCATAAATACAGTCATTGGAGAGAAGGACCTTTAGCAGAGAGATGCATCGGCCGTCAGCGGCAAAGCTGTGGCAGATGCCGCAGGCTCTGGAATTGCCAAGGCTTCCTTTTTCACCTTTCCGGTCCACACCGCTGGAAGTACAGGCCACATCGTATTTTGCAGCATCGGAGAGTATCCTTAATTTTTCTTCTAAGTCCGGTTCTCGTTTTATTTTCATGATCAGTTCCTCGGTTCAAATTAATATGCGAACAAATGTTCTGATTCTATTATAAGAGAAGGATATGTAACTGTCAAGAACAAATGTTCGATAAAGGCAATGTATTTTATGCCAGGTTCCTGCATATATATTATTAATATGATGTCAGGATCCAAAGACTCTATTGTCTGGAGCAGGCAAGTCATTATGCGAAATGTGAGTGATACAGTACACTAGGTCTTTGGAACAGTACTGACAGCAGGATTAAGGAGGCAGGTTCATGGATGCATATCATATCTATCAGGATATCCAGGCCCGTACAAACGGGGAAATTTACATAGGCGTAGTAGGACCAGTCCGTACAGGAAAGTCTACTTTTATCAGGCGTTTTATGGAACTGGCGGTACTTCCCAATATGGAGGAAAATCAGAAAAAGGAGATCAGAGATCAGCTTCCCTTAAGCGGTTCCGGCAAAATGATCACTACCGTAGAGCCCAAATTTATTCCCAAGGAGGCAGCCAGGATTGCCCTGGGAGAGGATCTGGAAGCGAAAATCCGCCTGATCGACTGCGTGGGATTTATGGTCCGGGATGCGGCAGGAAATATGGAAGAGGGAAAGGAACGGATGGTGAAAACTCCCTGGTTTGACTATGAAATCCCTTTTCATCAGGCAGCGGAAACAGGCACCAGGAAAGTGATCGAAGAACATTCCAGTATTGGCCTTGTGATTACCTGTGACGGTTCTTTCGGGGAGATCCCAAGAGAAAATTACATAGAAGGGGAAGAGAAAACCGTACAGGAACTGAAAAAAACAGGAAAGCCCTTTCTGATCCTGGTAAATTCTCAGAAGCCCTATAAAGAAGAAACCCAGAATCTGGTACAGGAACTGAAGAAAAAATATCAGGCGGGAGTGATCAGCGTAAACTGCGAACAGCTCCGGAAAGAAGACGTTACCAGGATCCTGGAGAAGATCCTTTATGAATTTCCCATTGTACAGATGGAGTTTTATGTGCCAAAATGGGTGGAAATGCTGCCGGCGGATCACTACCTGAAGGAGAATCTGCTGGATGGCATCCGGGAACTGATGGGGAAGATGAAGTATGTAAAGGATGCGGCCCGGGAGCATCTTCCTTTTTCTTCTGAATATGTAAGAAATATGACTCCGGAAAAAATATCCCTTTCCAATGGCCGGGTGCAGGTCCGGGTAGATATGGATGAAAAATGGTACTATGAGATTCTCAGTGAAATGACCGGGGTGTCTATTTCTGACGAGTATGAACTGATCCACACCATGCAGGAAATGGCTAAGATGAAGAAAGAGTATGTAAAGGTTCAGGATGCCATTTCCGCAGTCCGGGGAAAAGGCTACGGGGTGGTGACGCCGGATAAAGAAGAGATCAAACTGGAAGAACCGGTGGTGATCAAACAGGGCAGTAAATACGGGGTGAAGATCAAATCGGTGAGTCCCTCCATTCACATGATCCGGGCAAATATCGAGACAGAGATCGCTCCTATTGTGGGAAGCGAGGAGCAGGCAAAAGATCTGATCGAATATATTAAAACCTGCGACGAAAGGAAAGAAAGCATATGGCAGACCAATATATTCGGAAAATCCATCGGACAACTGGTGGAAGACGGGATCCATACAAAACTGGTCCAGATCGGAGATGAAAGCCAGATAAAGCTCCAGGATACCATGCAGAAGATCGTCAATGACAGCAAAGGCGGGCTGGTCTGCATCATCATATAAAAGGATACAGAGGCAGGCGTGCAGAAGTTTTTCTGTACGTCTGCTTTTTCCTGTGCTAAACTGATTACAGCAGACCGGATATGAAAAATCTGCCCGGTATGAAGAAGCGGAAAAACACCGGTAAGAGAGGTAAAGTTATGGATAACAGAAGATCGAATTACGAAAAGGTATATGCCCGGTTTCAGGACTGGTTTGTAAAATGCCCTCAGGAGGATATTATAAGAAAGACAGGGGGAGAGTTTGATGAGAAGAATCTGTATCTCTCTTTTTTCGGTGAAAGATGCAGGATCTCCAGAGGGACAGGAGAGATTACAGGAGAGGGGGAACGGGAGATCCCGGTTACAGAGAGACTGACCATTATGCACCATCTGCGGTATTGCAAAACTTTTGCAGAAGAAGGCAGCAAAATGGTGCCTTTCCGGGAAATCCGGGAAGCGGCGGTGTTTGAAAGGGCCTATGAAAGATCTGCTCTGGAGCCTCTGAAAAAGCATTTTGCCGGCCGTCCCCAGGAGCTTTTAAAAGCAGGACTGGAATTGGGCGGCATCCGGGAAAAATACGGAGACGTAAGCCTTACGCTCCATGCATTTCCAAAGATCAGGCTTACTTATATTTTCTGGGACGGAGACGAGGAGTTTCCCCCTTCCGCCAACATTTTATTCCAGGATACCATAGCCCAGTGGACTCACCCGGAAAGTGTGCCTACTCTGGCCCAGATCGGTACGGAAAGGCTGATACATGCACTTGTCTGAATTGTGACCAATAAGAGATCAGGATTCCTGGTTTGCGTTGACTTTTTGCACAGAAAATTATATAATAAACAAGGTCATTCTTGAAAAAATAAGCTGGAAATCTTTATGGAAGCAGGTGGAATTCCTGTGCAAGTCCGTTACTGTGAAAGCCAGATACATAAGATTTTCAGAAGGTGTGGAGGTTTTATCTGCGGCAACCGGATACTTCCATGATATCGTGTGAGGTAAAGCGCTGATACAGCTCTGTGATACACCAGGTCCGTTGCCAGTTGGCAGCGGATTTTTCTTTGCACAAATTTCGTTTTATTTGAGAAAACAGAGGCAGGATATGGAGCATAAAACAGGATTAGAAGGCTATTACAGTATAAAAAATAATAAGAAAATGAGGTATGGCTACACCACCGGTTCCTGCGCTGCCGCTGCGGCAAAAGGAGCAGTGGAGATCCTTCTGGAGAACAGAAAGGTGGAGCAGGTGGAGTTGATGACGCCGAAAGGGATCCTCCTGAATCTGGAGCTTCTCCACATCAGTCAGGGAAAGGACTGGGTCTCCTGTGCCGTGAAAAAGGACGGGGGAGATGATCCTGACGCCACAGACGGACTGGAGATTTTTGTAAAAGCAGAAAAGACCAGAGATTCCGGGATCCGGCTGGAAGGAGGAGAAGGAGTAGGACGAGTGACGAAAAAAGGCCTGGAGCAGCCTGTGGGAAGTCCGGCCATTAACAAAGTCCCACGGTCAATGATTCTAAAGGAAACCGAAGAAATCTGTTCCAGAGCAGATTATGAAGGAGGTCTTCTTCTTACCGTCAGTGTTCCCGGAGGGGACCAGGTGGGAGCCAGGACCTTTAATCCCAGGCTGGGGATCCGGGGAGGGATTTCCATTCTTGGCACCTCGGGGATTGTAGAGCCTATGAGTGAAAGTGCCCTGATCAAAAGCATTGAGATCGAAATGCGTCAGAAGGTGGAAAACGGAGGAGAATATCTTCTGATCACTCCGGGAAACTACGGAGCGGCATATTTAAAGGAGCATATGGAACTGCCTTTTGAGGAAAGCATGAAGTGCAGCAATTACATAGGGGAGACACTGGATATGGCTTTGGATATGGAGGTGAAAGGAATCCTCTTTGTCTCTCATATCGGCAAGTTCGTAAAAGTGGCCGGGGGGATCATGAACACCCATTCCAGATGTGCAGACAGCCGGGCGGAGCTGCTGGCGGCCAACGCCATACGGGCAGGTATTTCTCTGGAAGGAGCCAGAGAAATCCTGGATACCATTACCACAGACGAGGCTCTGGCTGTGATCCGGAGAGAAAATCTTCTGGAGCCGGTCATGGAGGAGCTGACAAAAAGAATCTTATATTACATGAACCACAGAACTTATGACCGAATGCTCCTGGGAGCCGTGATATTCTCTAACGAATACGGCTATCTGGGGCAGACAGAAAATACAGAGGAATTGATCCGGCTTTTGCAAAAACAATATAAAAAGCCGTCAGTATAAAGAAATGTAAAATAAAGGAGACAGACATGCAAGGAAAATTATATGGAGTAGGAGTGGGACCGGGAGACCCGGAACTCCTTACCTTAAAGGCTCTGAGACTGATAAAGGAGAATGAGGTTATCGCTGTGCCGGGGAAAGAGATTCAGGCCAGTGTGGCTTATCAGATCGTGAAGGGGGCTTATGAGGAACTGGATGAAAAAACACTGATTCCTGTGGCTATGCCTATGACCAAGGACCCTCAGGTGCTGAAGGCCAATCATGACAAGGCGGCGGATCAGGTGGAGTCTTATCTCAAAGAAGGGAAAAATGTGGTTTTCCTCACTCTGGGAGATACCACTGTGTATTCCACCTATCTCTATGTCCATAAAAGGATCCTGGAGAGAGGATATGAGGCGGAGATCGTCAGCGGCATCACCTCTTTCTGCGCAGTGGCAGCCAGGCTGAATATGGGACTGGTGGAGGCGGATCAGCCTCTCCATGTGATACCGGCTACCTATAAAGCTCAGGAAATGGATGAGATCCTGGAACTTCCCGGGACAAAGGTCCTGATGAAGACCGGAAAGAAAATGAAACAGGTAAAAGAGAGTATAGAAAAAAGCGGTCAGAAAGCAGTGATGATCGAAAACTGCGGTATGCCTTCAGAAAAAACATACCGGTCGGCGGAAGAAATCCCGGAAGATTCCGGGTACTATTCCCTGATCATTGTAAAAGAAAACTAACAGAAGAAAGAGGAAAACATCATGGTACATTTTGTGGGAGCAGGAAGCGGAGCGGCAGATCTGATTACCCTTCGCGGAAAGAAATTTTTAGAGGAAGCAGATGTGATCATCTATGCAGGGTCTCTGGTAAATCCCCAGCTTTTGGAGTATGCCAGAGAGGGCTGTAAGATCTTCAACAGTGCAAAGATGACCTTGGAAGAGGTTCTGGAGGTGATCTTCCAGGCAGAAGAAGAGGGGAAGACTACCGTCCGTCTCCACACGGGAGACCCCTGTCTTTACGGAGCCATCCGGGAACAGATGGATGTACTGGATGAGAAAGGTATTTCTTACGATTATTGTCCTGGAGTAAGCTCTTTTTCCGGGGCAGCAGCGGCTTTAAATCTGGAATATACCCTTCCAAATGTTTCCCAGAGCGTGATCATTACCCGTATGGCAGGAAGAACACCGGTGCCGGAAAAGGAGAGTATAGAGTCTTTTGCTGCCCATCAGGCCACCATGGTGGTGTTCTTAAGCACAGGCATGCTTGAGGAGCTTTCCAGACGGCTGATTGAAGGCGGATATAAACCGGACACGCCTGCAGCCATTGTCTATAAGGCTACCTGGGAGGATGAGAAAAAGTTTGTATGCACTGTAGGAACACTGGCACAGACAGCAAAAGAAAATAATATAACCAAAACAGCATTAATGATCATCGGAGATGTGGTGTCCCATAATTCCTATGACCGTTCTCTGTTGTATCACCCGGAATTTACTACAGAATTCAGAAAAGGTACCGGCCCTCAGTGATACGAGGGCAGAAGATAAGAGGTGAAGAAAATGAAAATAGCGATCATAAGTTTCAGCCGGGCAGGATACCGTCTCAGCGAAAGGCTCTACTGGGTGCTGAAAGAACAGGATTACGAAGTCAGTTCCTATGCAAAAAGCAAGTATACGAAGAAGGTATTAGACGAATCCCAGTTAGACGAGGAGTCTAAAGATTTCCGGAATGTAAAGGACTTTGCAAAGCCTGTAGACGAGTCCATCAAAGAATGGACAAAAGCCAGATTTACAGACTGCGACGCCATTATTTTTATCGGCGCCTGCGGCATTGCCGTCCGGAGTATCGCACCCTTTGTAAAAAGCAAGAAAGTAGATCCGGCGGTGGTGGTGGTAGACGAACAGGGGAAATTTGCTATTTCTCTGCTTTCCGGCCATATCGGAGGGGCAAATGAGCTGGCCCAGGAGGTGGCCAGGATCGTTCATGGACAGCCGGTGGTGACTACGGCAACAGACCTGAACAATAAATTCGCAGTGGATGTTTTCGCAAAGAAAAATGGCTGCTTTATTTCGGATATGAATCTGGCAAAAGAAGTTTCCGCAGCCCTTCTGGCAGGCAAGGAAGTAGGCTTTGCCAGTGATTTCCCATGGCTTGGGGAGATCCCGGAAGAGCTGAAACTTCTGGAAGAAGGACAGGAAAAACCGGAGCTGGGAATCTACGTAACAAACGGCTATATGGAGCATCCCTTTGTCCATACCCTCTATCTGATCCCCAGGGTGATCACCACGGGAGTAGGCTGTAAAAAAGAAACGCCAAAGGAGATTGTAGAGAAGGTGATCCGCAGGGCCTGCGACGAACAGCTGATTCCCTCTGTGGCTATGGAACAGGTGGCCAGCATTGACCTGAAAAAAGACGAAGAAGGGATCCTGGAATATTGTGAGGAAAGAAATCTTCCCTTTATCACCTACAGCAAAGAAGAACTGGAAGAAGTAGAGGGAACC
>DXFG01000286.1 GCA_019114545.1 Candidatus Blautia pullistercoris
CCAGAAATGCATGGGAAAAGCATACCGGGTTGTCGTATTTTCCAGTATATAGGAAAATCCTTTGTCATACCATTCCTCCTGCCTTGGATCCAGAGGGAGAAAGGCGGCAAAAAGTTCCAGATCTTTCAGGGATTCCGTATACCTTTTAAAATTCGCTGTCATATTGTTATTATACTGTTTGGATTCCCCCGGCCATACCCACCAGTTCAGGTCTCCGGCATGATAAATAGTCTTATTCTCTGTGTGTATAAGAAAAGCTACGCCGCAGTCTGTGGACCGCAGGGTCTTTACCTTCATGGAGCCGGCGCCCTCATTCCAGTTTAAGGTGAGAGTTTCTTCAGCTTTCATAAAATGGAGGTTAGGCAGTTCCAAACGGTCTTTCATGTATCTTCTGGTATCAAAGGAAAGAATATAGTGGATCTCCCCAGGTCCGGTGATATGGAAGATTTCCGGATTAAAGTGATCCTGATGGCGGTGAGAAACAAAGATAAAAAGGGGTTTATCCTTGACAGGCTCCGGAATCTTTCCTTCGTAATAATCAAACAGGCAGCAGCAGTTGGAAAATTCCGCCAGAAAACCGCTGTGGCCGATATAAGTGATTTTCATCTTCATAGTCTCCTCAGAGAATGCAGAAAATTTAGTGCTTTTTCTTTTTCCTGGATTTTCTCCGTTTTTTTGAGCTGAGCGCCCGGCGGATCTTAATGATCAAAAGCACAATATAGAAAATAAATGCACCGGCCAGAAGCCCCAGAGCAGGATACTTCCAACTGGGAAGGCTTTGAAAGACAGATACTGCCTCCTGAAAAAATCCATCCAGAGAGTCAGGGTTTACAGGGGCTGAAGAGCTGTCAGAGGGTTCTTTGGTTTCGGAAGACACGGACTGGCTGTCCTGGGCCTGCTGGCTCTGTCTCTGCTGGAGGTCATAAGTATGGGCGGCGGCCAGGATTTCCGGAGAGGCTTCCTGGCTGGAACTGCCAAGAAGGGTATCACCATAGTAAAAATCCAGGTTCAGCATATTGTTCTCGATGGCTGCCTGGCAGGTGATCTCCTGAGAAGGGGTCACGGGAACATCGGCAGAGGAAGTTTCCACTGCAGCGTCTAATAATCCCTGATCTTTCAGATAAGAAGCCAGGGAGCCGGATTCAGCCAGTACATCAGAGGAGAGGCTTAGTTTCTGGAAATTATTAAAACCATAATCCAGAAGATTTTTTGTGTCGTTGTAATATTCTGTAGTTCCCTTCAAAACTACACAGACCAGGCGCATGGAGTTACGTTCTGCATAGGTGACCAGAGTATTTCCTGCTCTTTCTGTATATCCGGTCTTTCCGCCCAGGCAGCCTTCATAATGGATACCCCCTTCCGTGAGCATCCGGTGATGGTTGTTGATCCACCGCTCTTCCGGGGTGATGTTGGTGGGCGGGATAATATAGTAAGGCGTTTTCACTATGTTACGGAATGTTTCATTCTGAAAAGCTGCCTTGGCGATCAGCGCCATATCCCTTGCAGAGGTATAATGGTTGTCATCATAAAGACCATTGGCGTTAACAAAATGAGTGTTTTTACAGCCTAGTTCCTGGGCTCTTTCATTCATCATGTCTACAAAATTCTGCACAGTTCCCCCGATATATTCTGCCACTCCGGATGAAACTTCGTTGGCAGAGCCAAGAAGGATACCGTAGAGACTTTCTTCCATAGTCAGGGTCTCTCCCGGTTTAATGCCAATGTGGGTACTGCCCGGTTCAATATTGTTTACCTCATCTGTAAAGGTAATCTTTGTGTCCAGAGGTACTTTTTCAATGGCCAGCATGGCGGTCATGATCTTGGTAATGCTGGCTGGCGCACGTTTTTCATCGATCCCTTTGGCGTACAGGATCTCTCCTGTATCCAGATCCATAACGATGCCGGTTTCGGCAATGATCTTAGGGCCTTGGGGCCAGCCGGGAATGCTGTTGGACTGAATTTCCCATTCGTAGCTTTCCGGAATGGCCGGTTCCTGGGGTTCAGCTTCCGGGGTTTCGGCGGTAGCTTCGTTATTTTCCTGAGTGGTCTGGGCTGCCCCGGGATCCGGAGCGGCTGCCAGAGGATGTACTGTCTGCAGGCTCATGATCAGAGCTGGGGTCAGTAATAAGACAGCTTTTAGCTTAGACTTTATAATCCTTCTTTTCATTTCATAAGAGACCTCTTTCGTGATTTGACTTTGAGCCGCCAGCAATATACGAAGATTGCGGGAAAAGGCGGCGGCTGTTCTCTGATTTTCTTGAATTATTATATGCGATTTTTTTATTTATAGCAATGCATAAAAAAGAAAACCGCCCTGTAAATATTAAGCCAGTTTTTTCTCTATTAGTATAGTGGTTTCGGCACTTCCGATACTGTAAAAGGTTTCCGGCTTATATCCCATAATCCTTAAAGATACGCAACACTCTCATTGGATTTGGAAGGATTTTGATAAAAAAGATGAATGATTCTTTCGCTGTATATGCTTTTTGAATAACTGGGGATTACAAAAAATACATCTATTTTGCAAAAATATGTCAGAGTGACCATACGGTTTCTGTTACAGTCCGGCCGGGAAGAAGATTCGCTGCATATTACAAATAGAAAAAACATATGCTATAATCCCGATAGGCTAAGAGATATGAGGTATCCATGTTGCACATCCCCTTTCTGTTACCAGATTTAGGGAGGTAACAGAAAAATTATAACATGGCTTTACTGCCTCTTTCATAACTTTATGAGAGAAATCTTTTGTACTGAAAATCACCTCGTCCTTTTCAAAAACCCTTGACAACCAGTTGAAAGACTCAGTATAATAATTCCGTACTTGAAAAAAACTGAGATGGAGACAGTATTTGACCAGTCCAAAGTTTCAGAGAGCCGGGGAAGGTGGAATCCCGGTACGAGTAGGGGCCAAAGAAAATCACTCCGGAGTTGCCATCTGAATTAAGTAGGAGAGGCCGGGTTCCCCACGTTACAGGGGACACATATAAAGGCGTATGCTTCGTATGATGTAAGAGGTGGTATAACGACAGCGCAATAAGGCTTTCGTCCTGTTACAGGGCGGAAGCTTTTTCTATTATTTCCGGTTCAAGGGGAAAGAATAGAAACGCCTTTGTAAATATTTTTGAATTTTGGAAAGGAGAAAAAGCTATGTACCAGAAAGTTGCTACAGACCTGAACTTTGTAGAACGGGAAAAAGAAGTGGAAAAATTCTGGGAAGACAACCACATTTTTGAGAAGAGCACGGAAAACCGGAAGGAAGGTCCTACTTATACCTTCTATGACGGACCGCCTACTGCAAATGGAAAACCCCATATCGGCCATGTGCTTACCCGTGTTATCAAGGATATGATCCCCAGATACCGTACCATGAAAGGCTATATGGTTCCCAGAAAGGCCGGATGGGACACTCACGGACTGCCGGTAGAGCTGGAAGTGGAGAAAAAGCTGGGACTGGACGGAAAAGACCAGATCGAGGAATACGGACTGGTCCCCTTTATTGATCAGTGCAAAGAAAGCGTTTGGAAATATAAAGGTATGTGGGAGGATTTCTCCGCTACCGTTGGTTTCTGGGCAGATATGGAGAATCCTTACGTAACCTATCATGATGACTATATCGAGTCTGAATGGTGGGCGCTGAAAGAGATCTGGAATAAAGGACTTTTATATAAAGGCCATAAGATCGTGCCTTACTGTCCTCGCTGCGGTACCCCTCTGTCCGCGCAGGAAGTAGCACAGGGATATAAGGATGTGAAAGAACGCTCTGCCATTGCCCGCTTTAAGGTAAAGGGAGAGGACGCTTATATCCTGGCATGGACCACGACACCATGGACCCTGCCCTCTAACGTTGCCCTCTGTGTAAACCCTGATGAGGAATACGCAAAGGTAAAAGCGGCAGACGGCTATACCTATTATATGGCTTCTGCTCTTCTGGATACCGTTCTGGGCGCTCTGGAGAGAGAAGAGGGAACTCCTGCCTATGAAGTCCTGGAGACCTATAAAGGAACCGATCTGGAATATAAAGAGTATGAGCCTTTGTATAACTTCAAGAAGTTAAATAAAAAGGCTTACTATGTAGTCTGTGATACTTATGTAACTCTTACAGATGGTACCGGCGTGGTACACATCGCACCGGCTTTCGGTGAAGACGATAATAAAGTAGGAAAGAAATATGATCTTCCTGTTCTCCAGCTGGTAGATGAAAAAGGTGAAATGACAGAGGAAACCCCCTGGGCCGGAACTTTCTGCAAAAAGGCAGATCCGGAAGTGCTGAAAGATCTGGACAAAAGAGGCCTGCTCTTCTCAGCACCGAAATTTGAACACAGCTATCCCCACTGCTGGAGATGCGATACACCACTTATCTACTATGCAAGAGAATCCTGGTTTATCAAGATGACTGCAGTTAAAGAGGATCTGATCCGGAATAACAACACGATCAACTGGATCCCGGAGAGTATCGGAAAAGGCCGCTTCGGCGACTGGCTGGAAAATGTTCAGGACTGGGGAATCAGCAGAAACCGTTACTGGGGAACACCTCTCAACGTATGGGAGTGCGAGTGCGGCCATATGGAATCCATCGGCAGCCGCCAGGAACTTTTTGAGAGAAGCGGTGACGAGAAAGCGAAAACTGTGGAGCTTCATCGTCCATATATCGATGAGATCACTATGAAGTGCCCGAAATGCGGCAAGACTATGCACAGAGTACCGGAAGTTATCGACTGCTGGTTTGACTCAGGGGCAATGCCCTTTGCACAGCACCATTATCCCTTTGAAAATAAAGAACTGTTTGAACAGCAGTTCCCGGCAGATTTTATCTCCGAGGCTGTAGACCAGACAAGAGGATGGTTCTACTCTCTCCTGGCAGAATCTACTATTTTGTTTAATAAAGCTCCTTATAAAAATGTTATCGTTCTGGGGCATGTCCAGGACGAGAACGGGCAGAAGATGTCCAAATCCAAGGGAAATGCGGTGGATCCTTTTGAAGCCCTGGAAAAATACGGAGCAGATGCTATCCGCTGGTATTTCTATGTGAACAGTGCCCCATGGCTGCCCAACCGGTTCCATGGAAAGGCCGTACAGGAAGGACAGAGAAAGTTCATGGGAACTTTGTGGAATACCTATGCTTTCTTTGTGCTTTATGCCAATATTGATGAATTTGATGCCACAAAATATACTCTGGACTATGAGAAGCTGTCCGTCATGGATAAATGGCTGCTGTCCAAGCTGAACACCGTGGTAAAAGCTGTAGATGAAGATCTGAATGATTATAAGATCCCGGAAACAGCCAGAGCTCTTCAGGAATTTGTAGATGATATGAGCAACTGGTATGTAAGAAGAAGCCGTGAGCGTTTCTGGGCCAAAGGAATGGAACAGGATAAGATCAATGCATATATGACTCTTTACACTGCTCTTGTGACTATCAGCAAGGCTGCGGCTCCTATGGTTCCATTCATGACAGAAGAAATTTATCAGAATCTGGTGAGAAGCGTTGACAAAGAAGCTCCTGAGAGCATTCATCTGTGCGACTTCCCCAAGGTTCAGGAAGAGTGGATCGACAAAGAACTGGAAGAGAATATGGACAATCTTCTGAAGATCGTCGTTATGGGCCGGGCATGCAGAAATGCAGCGAATATAAAAAACCGCCAGCCTATCGGCAAGATGTTTGTAAAAGCCCCGTTCACTCTGGCTGACTTTTACAAAGAAATCATTGAAGATGAGCTGAATGTGAAGGAAATGGCCTTTACCGATGATGTGAGAGCCTTTACTTCCTATACTTTCAAACCTCAGTTAAAGACTGTAGGACCGAAATACGGCAAGTTCCTGGGAGGCATTAAGAAAGCTCTGTCTGAACTGGACGGAAACCAGGCTATGGATGAATTAAAGGCAAATGGCCACCTAAAACTTGACATAAACGGACAGGAAATAGTATTATTAGACAGTGATCTGCTTATTGACACCGCACAGACAGAAGGGTATGTGTCCGAATCCGATAATGACATTACCGTTGTGCTGGATACAAACCTGACTCCTGAGCTCATCGAGGAAGGATTTGTCCGTGAAATCATCAGTAAGATCCAGACTATGCGTAAAGAGGCTGGATTTGAAGTTACAGACAAGATCAGAGTTTCACTTGGAGACAACCGGGTGATCGAAGATATCTTCCATAAGTATGAAGATCAGATCAGATCTGAGGTGCTTGCAGAAGATGTGGTATACGGTAATGTAAGCGGTTACGAAAAAGACTGGAAAATCAATTCAGAAAACGTGAAATTAGGCGTTTTGAAACTTTCATAAGAAAAAGGGCTGTCGCGGGGAATTCAATAGCTCTGGTTCTGTTTTTGCGGCAGCCTTATTCTTATGAGAAAAGAAGGTGTGCAGTACTTGCCTTCACCACTCTGAAGGAGGAAAGGAAATGTTAGACAATCATTTTAAGAAAGAGGAATTCAAGAAA
>DXFG01000287.1 GCA_019114545.1 Candidatus Blautia pullistercoris
CCTTAAAGAACATATTTTGGATTTTGTCACTTGTACGGGAATTGACCGGCAGATGTTAAAGACTGTAGATTTCCAATCCTTTGTAAATAATAGGGACAATTAAAAAATAAGCTTATCCTGTAAAAAGATCCCAGGTTAAAAATCTGGATTTTACAGGATAAGCTTACTTTAGGTATCAGAGACCTGAATCGGCAATGAGCCTGCGGTCTCTCTCCTTCTCATATATCAAATAATCTGCTAGATCAGCCGGAACTCTTTCCCGTTTTTAGTCCTGGAATCTCCTCCTGCCCAGGCAACAAAGTCTCCTGGCTCTGCCTCATACTCCATGGACCGGTTATAAAACTTCAGATCTTCTGAAGTCAGGGTAAATGACACTTCCTGTTCTTCTCCCGGTTCTAAAGTCACTTTAGAAAATCCTTTCAGTTCACGGACAGGTCTGGCCACACTGCCGAATTTATCTGTCACATAAAGCTGTACCGTTTCTGTACCTGCACAGCTTCCTGTGTTTTTTACAGTCACTGAAATCTTCAGCGGCTCTCCCATAGAGATTGCTTCTTTGTCCAGCTTTACTTCCGAATAAGTAAATTCTGTATAGCTCAGGCCATATCCGAAAGGATACAAAGGCTGGTTGGGTATATCGCTGTATCTGGAAAGGAAACGGTTTTCCGGCCATTCTCCGTCCTCAACATGGCGTCCTGTGGAAAATTCCCCATAGAACACAGGCACCTGTCCCACACTCCAGGGCATAGACATAGCCAGTCTTCCCTGAGGGTTCACATCTCCGTAGAGAATATCAGCCACAGCTCTTCCGCCTTCTGTTCCCGGCATCCAGGCGTAAAGGATTGCTTTTGTCTTCTCCTTGACTTCCCGAAGATCCAGAGGCCTTCCTGCAAAGATTACTGCCGCTGTATTCTTATTTGCTTCTGTCACTGCTTCCAGCAGTTTTTTCTGTATCTGGGGGATCGTAATATCGCCTCTGCTGGAACCTTCTCCTGTCTGAATCGGCGCTTCTCCCAGAAGAAGTACCACCTTGTCACAATGAGCCGCTGCCTCTGCCGCCTTCTCTATAAGGGCTTCTGTCTCTTCCTGGGTATCCCCATTGATCATATTGTAGCGGAAACCATAAAGGGTCTGACCGGGATTCAGAATGCCGCAGCCCTTTTCGAAAACAGCAGAAGCGCCTTTTTCCTCAATGCCCTGGCGGCAGGTTACCGCCTGCTCTATATCTCCAAAGAATGACCAGGCTCCCAGAATGTGTTTGTCCTCCGTATAGGGGCCGATAAAGGCTACTTTTTCTTCTTTTTTAAGAGGAAGAAATCCTTCCTGATTCTCCAGGAGCACCATACTGTCTGCAGCCACTTTTCTGGCTTTTTCTCTGTTTTCCTCTGTAAAAATCCTCTGCTGGTCTTCTTCGCCCAGTCCCCGGTAGGGATTTTCAAAAAGTCCCAGTTTATTTTTCAGCTTCAGAATACGGAGTACTGCCTGGTCAATAAGTTCTTCCTGAACTTTTCCTTCTTTCACCAGTTCTTCCAGTCCGTTGATATAACAGCCTCCCATCATATCCAGATCCACACCTGCCTCCAGGGCCTGTCTTGCGGCTTCTTTCTTATCTTCTGCCACTCCATGGGTGATCAGCTCGCCAACAGCGTTATAGTCTGAAACCAATACGCCCTCAAAGCCCATTTCTTCTCTGAGGATATTCCTCATGAGCCACTGATTCCCTGTAGCCGGAATCCTGTCCAGGGTGTTAAAAGATGTCATCATCATGGCAGAACCTGCATCTATGGCAGCCTGATATGCCGGAAGATAGTCTTCCCTTAAAGTTCTTTCCGACAATTCTACGTTGTTATATTCTCTTCCTGCTGTGGGAGCGCCGTAAGCGGCAAAATGCTTTGTGCATGCCCCCAGATGGTCTTCATAATTCTCTCCCTGACCCTGAATGCCCCGGACCATGGCCTCTGCCATTCGGCAATTCAGATAGGGGTCTTCTCCCGTAGACTCCATAACCCGTCCCCATCTGGCATCCCTTACCAGATCCACCATAGGCGCAAAGGTTACGTGAAGTCCATCTGCCGCAGACTCTCTGGCCATTACATCCCCTGCGGTCTGTACAGCTTCCTGGGAAAAAGTACAGCCCAGAGCAAGAGGAATGGGGAAAATCGTTTTGTATCCGTTGATAATATCTGCCATAAAAACTACCGGAATATGGTGGGGCTGTTTTTCCATACACCTTTTCTGAAGCCTCCGGATTTCCTCTGCCCCAACAGCTCCCAGGATACTTCCTGTCAGAGTCAGCTCTTCGCCGGCAATTCCCTATTCCACAGCGCTTCCTGTCACTGGTCCTTCATCTTTAAAACAGCTTACATCCAGCTGCATCATCTGCCCGGTTTTTTCTTTTAAAGACATATCCTTTAAAAGTTCCAATAATTTTTCTTCTGTCATCATGTACCTCCCTCAGTCCGCATTCTTACATTATTTTTTCACAACGCCTACGCTTTCTCCCGGCTCTACCATACTATCCACGGTAACCGTTTCTCCATCTATCCCTATGCCGGGAAATTCAATTCTGTTGATCAGCTTATTTCCTGCCTGGATTCCTATAGAAACCGTATCCTGACGGATAGTGGTAAGCCTTGGTCTTACAATTCCCGCAATACTGATCCCGTCATAGCCGGCAATAGAAATGTCTTCAGGAACCCTGATTCCCATCTCCTGCATCACGCCCAGCCCGCTGATGGCCGTCAGGTCATCGGGATAAAGAATACAGGTAGGGCGATTAGGCAGGGCCAGCACTGCCTTGGTCAGAGCATTGGCCCTCTCCACATCTCTGTAAGGACAGGTATACACATATTCTTTCGGAACCCGAAGATGATGCTCATTCATAAAATCCAGATATGCGGATAGCCGTCCTCTTGTCACTTCGCTGTTTTTTCCATGAATATACGCGATTTTCCGATGTCCTCTGTCAAAGACAAACTGCATCAGCCTGCGCATATCTCCATATTGATTAGACGCAATATTCACATGTTTCTTTAACGTATGGTCAATGACCGCCACAGGTATATTGGAAGAAAGAAGCTCATCCAGCTCCTTCTGATGAAAGTCTGCGCAGACCACAAGCACCCCGTCATACTTC
>DXFG01000034.1 GCA_019114545.1 Candidatus Blautia pullistercoris
AGAACCGGGCTTTTTGAACAGAGGAAGCCGCTGGAAATTGCGGCTCAGGAAATCGAGAGTGAACAGATTCAGGCGGAGATATGCTCTATATTGTTGAACGCCGGAGCAGATATCAATGATTTCGGGAGAAATCAGGGAACTATTTTAAACTGGGCAGTTGAAAATGACAGGCTGTATTTAGCGGAAAAACTGGTAGAAGCCGGATTGCAGCCAGATGCCGATTTAATTTCTGAACTTTTAAAAAAGAAAGAAGGAAATTGTGGAACACAATACTATTTTATTCCTCAGATTTTGAAAGAAGCATCAGACACTGAGATGGCAGAGGCAGTATCGCCTGCGCTGTATGCGGCGATAATGGGAGATGATACAGAACTTCGGAAGCAGCTGTCAGCTGGAAAAGTAAAGAACAATGAGAAAGAGCAGATACTGGCTTTTGCTGCCGCATATTGTGATGTGGATACATTGAAACTGATGAAAAGACAGGGATATGATTTTTCATGGAAAGACGCTGATCAGCTGGGACTGATCCATATTGCGGCATTCTGTAATCAGACGGAAGTCGTAAAATATTTTCTGAATGAGGGACTGCGGGGAGATGACAGGATAAAGAATGATCAGGCAGATGCACTGGTATTTGCGATTCTGGGGAATCATCCGGATACAGTGAAACTTCTGATGAAAGAGCATACAGATAACGAAAGCAGCCAATCAAAAGGAGAGGATACTGTCTGGGAATTTGTTGCGTCATACGGTGATGAAAAAGCGCTGCAGTCTCTGATGGAATCAGGATACCGGCCCCGGGAGCAGGAACTGGATGATTTAATCTGTGATGGAAAAAGCAGCGTGGTTCGAAAAGCATTGGAAGGAAAGATGACACGAGGGCGTATTCGAAAGGAAGTGCTGCTTCAGTCGGCTGTTGAAACAGGCGATTTCCCCATGGTTCAATACCTTGTGAAAAAAGGGACCGATATGAACGGATATGTAAAAGACGATGCATCTGACAGTAAAAGAACAGCCATGCACGCCGCATATGCAGGGGAAAGTACAGAAATTCGGGACTATTTGGAAGAAAATGGAGGAGATCCGTCCAAAATGGATTCAGACGGAGCCGATGGAGAAGCGGTTGCGAGAGAAGAAGGAGCGGTGTGGAATCTGAAAAATCAGATGATCATAGACGAAAGACTGGCAGATGGAATCAGAGTTGTTGTACTTGCGCTGAGTTTTATAACAGGGATACAGGCACTTCTTACTATCATCCAGCTCAGGAGAGGCAGAAATCCGGCTGGAAGGATAGTACAGGAATTTAACAGAAATGAATATATAAATGGCAATCAGATTCTGATCTGTGTTCCGAATGGAATATGGGACTTCCCTTTCATTTTGGGTGAAAAACTCTATTTGTATGATCTGGAAAAACAGAAAAAATATCTGATCAATAAACGGATCGGTGTATATGATGATTTTGGAACAACATTGACGCTGGCAGGAGACAGGATTTATTACTGCGAGGAAAGGGCGGATGGAGAAAGTCAGATTTATGAAAAAGAAATAGGAGATGCAGTAAAACGAAAGAGAATTCTGAAACGGGCTGAAAGCTATACAGTGGATGCTGGGAAAATATACTATCTGACATGCCGGATGACTTTGGATGATGGTGGAATCCTGTATCAGAAAGAACGAAAAAATGCAGAGCCGGAGATGTCGCTGAAAGAAATCCTTTTTTGGGATCATGGCAGACTGTATACGGGGGATGATCACTTAAAGGAACAAAAAGATATAGAGCCGGAGATACTGTTGGAAGGCAGCATGGAAGAAATCCTTCGTCTGGATCATGACAGACTGTATACATGGGACAATCGTTCAAAAGAAGCAATAGAGATGATGAAAGATGGAAGCAGTATCACAAGATGCCCGGAGATTGAAGATCCAGTCTGGATCGGATATAAAGACTCTGAGCATTATCTGATCATTAAAACAGACAAAGTCATTTGCTATGACAAAGAGAAAAAAGAAAAAGAGTACATAGCAGAAGGAAGAGAATTTTCCTGTACAGCAAAATATGACAAAGAAACAGAAAGATTGTACTGCAATGATATGAAGATGAATTTCTATTGGATTGATTTAAAAACTAAGGTCATGGAATGTTATCTTTCTTTCGGGCAGGAAGCGGAGACAGGGAATTCGTTTTCAGGAGAATACAATGCGGATGTATATTACTGCAGAGATTATCTGACGGTTGATATTACAACATTGGCAGCAGATAAAGAAGAACGGTATTTGTTCGTATATGATTATGAAGGAAGACAGATAAGGAGAGAAAAAATAAAACCAAGAAGATGAGAGGTACAGGAGGAGAAGAAAGTGAAAAAATTATTAATAACGGTAATAGGATTGTTTGTTTTATTATATGGCATCTTAATATTTATATGCCTTCATGTTTTGCTGAAGGATACGGATGATTATCTTGATAATGATAAGGCGAGTCTGGAAATGGTGAGTTATGGAGGGGAAGAGGATACATTCGAGTATGCAGTTATGACGTGTGACTATAACAAAGTCCAGGAATACTTAGATAAGAAGACAGATGTCAACCAGCTGCTGAAAGAATCTCAAAAGACGCCGTTAATGCTGGCGGCAACACTTCCGGAATATGAGGATGTTATGAAAATGTCAAAATTATTATTGAAATATGGTGCAGATGCAAAGCAGGAAGATTCACATGGAGCCAATGTTTTGTTTTATACCGTTTATCATGAGTACGAGACCAGAAGCAGTGAGGACAATCATAAGATTTTAGAGTTCTATATGGAAAAAGGAGCTTCACCTGATATTACAATCAGGAATTTTGATGCAGAGTATAACGGGTTCGAAGAAAATGGGGGAACAAATCTGACTCTCGTCGAATACTGTCAGAAAAAAGGAATGGATAAAGAGGCAGAATATTTAAAAGAGAGAAGCAGCAATCATTAATTTTAACTTACTTTGGATGCTAAAAGAAACGGTAAAAATGCAGAAAGGCAGAGAGAAAAAGGGGGAGATTTAATATGAAGGAAACAAAGAATTACGGAACCTTGGATTGTTCTTTCAATTAGGAGAGCAGCCGGCAGACTATATTGTTTATGCAGTGACAGATAC
>DXFG01000288.1 GCA_019114545.1 Candidatus Blautia pullistercoris
GCCTAACTGTTCTGCTCCTTTTGTAATGATTTCTCTGGAACATCCGGCGGCAAAACGTTTATCCTTGAATTTTTTCTTCAGGCTTTTTACTTCCATATCCATAACGCTCTTAGAAGGGCGCATTTTTGCCGCCGCTCCGATCAATCCGGTAAGCTCGTCACAGGCAAAAAGAACCTTCTCCATCTCGTGTTCCGGCTTTACCTCTGAACACTCTCCATAACCATGGCTGCACACTGCATGGATCACTTCCGGCTCCGCCCCGGCCTTTTCCAGAAGCTCTACTGCTTTCTTGCAGTGTTCTTCCGGATACATTTCAAAATCAATGTCGTGAAGGATCCCGCAGACTTCCCAGAAATCCTGATCATCTCCATAGCCCAGCTCCCCGGCAAACCATTTCATACAGGCCCCTACTGTCAGCCCGTGAAGGATATGAAAAGGCTCCTTATTATATTCCCTCAGCAGCTCTAAAGCGCTGTCATGGTTAAATTTTGTATTCATTTTCGTTCGCCTCCGTAAATTCATCTAAAGAATATACTATATCAGAATGAAAATTTTTTCAAGCTGTCACTTCAAATGTCAGCGCCATTTAAGGCTCCTCCCGGATTTCCAGCTCATAGCTGAACAGGGCCAGCTTCCTGGCATTTTCCTGATCCTTCATTACCGTATATCCGCCGAAAGCCGGAAGCTGATACAGATACAGCCTGGTAATCTTTTTCTGCTTTGTACTGAACACATCATATCCTTCCATACCAGAAGAAGCCGTCCATTCCAGGGGGACCCCATCCTGGTCAAAGGCCAGCAATGTACTGTCCAAAGGGAGCTTCAGACCAAGGTGCTTATCTTCCTCATAAGTGGCATATCCGTCAATACCGGTAACTTCCTTCAGGTTTTTCAGACATTCCAGATAAAGGGTATCTTTTTCCTGGCCGTCCATCTGAGGACGGATCTGCTTTACTTTGATGTCATAAGGACTTACCAGGATTTCTTCCAGGCCAAAGCCTTTCTCTCCTGTCTGCTCCACCGTATATCTCTGAGTTCTGGTTCCATCTATAGAAACAGGAATTTCCAGATTCCATACCTGCTGACCGATCAGACAGTACCGGGCGTCCTGCATATCTGCAAATGCTTCCGGCTGGGCTGTTCTGGAGGAATCGTTCCAGGCCAGGAGGCGGATCTCCATCTGGAAGCTGCTGTCTTCTTTGGTTTCCACAGGCTGGTCAAATGGTATCTGGACCATGCCTTCTACCAGACGGCTGTCCTTTTGGGTTACAGTCATCCAGACAGAAAAGTTCTGCTCCATATCCTTATATTGAAGGTTTCCGTTTATCTGCATGTCTGCATATTCTCCGGTATCTTCCTGCTTCAGCAGTTCTCCAAAGCCTTTTTCTTCCAGATTTTCCAGTCTTAAGGTCAGATACAGGCTGGTTCCGTCACAATATACTTCTACAGGAATGATACGAATATTTCCGGCTTCATCCCCGTATTTCTCATACATTTCCTGAAGGATTTCTTCTTCACTTTTTTCCGGTGTTTCCAAATGCTCACTGAGATTTTCCCCATTTTGGGACCAGTCTCCGGTAATCCGGCTTTTATCCTGAAGCTCCTGAAAAATCCCGCCTATCAGAGGAAGCTCTTTTGCAAACGCCGGGTTGGCCCTGCAATATCCGGCAAAGACAAGAAGTACCGCAGCGGCGGCAGAAGTATTGAAAAGGATTTTTCTTCTTTTTTTTCTCTTCAACTCTTCTTTTCCCTTTTGGATTCCTTTTTCCACGGCCAGATCAAGGGCCTGGGGAATCGCTATAGAATCTAATTCGATTTTCTTCATTTCTTTTTTCCTTTCCTTTTCATTTCATCTTCCCGGGCAGCGGTCCGGACATAGGCGCTGATTCCTGCCGGACCGGACCTTCTAAATCTTTTTTCAGCAACTTCCGTATTCGGCATAAACGTGTCCGGACTGCTCCCTCGCTGCTGCCTGTAATCTGGGAAATTTCTTTAATAGAGAATTCATAAAAATATTTCATCAGGACCAGTTCCCTGAAATCCTCAGGGAGTCTTTGCAATGCACCTCTCAGATCCATGATTTCTTCCCTGGAATACTCTCTGATCGGAGCCATAGAATTCTCTTTTTGCAGTTCGGCCGCCTCCCAGGGCAGCCAGTTTCCGGATTTTTCCTTTGCTCTTAAAGCCTCATTGATCAGGATCCTGGTCAGCCAGGTCCGGAAATATTCCGGCTTTTTAAGTTTGCCGATACCTACATAGGCTTTTGCAACAGTTTCTGCTACTGTATCCAGGGCCATCTGCTCTTCTCTGCAATAAAGAAAAGCCATTTTATAAAGATACTCTTTTTCCTGTTCCATCAACAATTCAAAAGCTCCCGGTTTTCTCCGGACAGCCTTTCGGACCAGGTTTAATCTTTCATCCATTTCTGCCTCCTTCTCATAGACATTTGGTATGTCTGTTTAACTGTTAGACAGGAAACACTCCGAAAAGGTTACAAGGGAATTTATAGATATGCATAAAAATATTGGGCAGCGATCCAGAAAAGGCAGAAGCCCTAGAAGCGGATCGGTGAGTATAGATAAGTGTCCTGCGGTCGTTGAAGCTGCTGCACAGACATTTTCACTGACCGCAGGTGTTTTGCATTTTTATGTGGCGGATATCACTTATTCGCAATTAGCATTTAAAACATACGACGGATTAGACTTCAGAAAAAATGCTCCCTGCAGAAACCAGGGTATCTACCAGTCCGTCGATCTGCCGTATGGTTTTCTTAACGGCAGACTCTTCTTTGTTTTTCCGGATCTCTGTCAGACGTTTTTTCAGTTCCTTCTGTTCGTATTTGGAGAGATATTCTTTCAGTCGTCCTGCCCGATCCAGAAGATCTGCGAAAACAATAGCGTCTTTTGAAGGCAGATCATTTCTCAGCAGTTCTATGCGAAGGTTATCTGCCACATCAAAGAGGACTTCCCTCTTTGGTCTGTACTTGCCTTTTCCTGTTTTTTCTGATGAACGGGTATCCTCATCCATAGACTGAACAATGGAATCTGTAAGCTCCCGAAGTTTTTTATCAGTAAAAGCTCCTGTATATTTTTCTACGATTTTTTCAGCTTTTACCGGTTTTCCACGATTGGTACTCTCCTGTTCTATCATGTCATATAAGGACTTAAGATATTCCATGGATCCCGGCAGTTTATCTGTTATAGACAGTCTCTTTTTTTCTATGGAAACACATTTTGCCATATACATTTCCAGGACTCCCGCAGCAATGAGACATGCCACAGGCACCTGATCATAGCTGGAAAAATTGCCTTTTTCATTTACTGTGCAGATAAAAAATTTCTGGGTCAGACTTAAATCTTTCATAAAATGGATTCCTCCTCTGATAAAATGCATTG
>DXFG01000035.1 GCA_019114545.1 Candidatus Blautia pullistercoris
TCTTTTTCCCAGGCTCTTTTGGTCAGTTCACCCAGAGTTACCAGTTCTTCAATCTGGGAAATATCTCCGGCGTCTGCAATGCAGCCCGGTCTGCAGGCATCTCCCAGACTCAGGGTTACATCATATTCCCGGCAGATTTCCAGGATGTGATCATAGTGTTCATAGAAAGGATTTTCCTCTCCGGTCATTTCCATCCAGGCAAAGATGATGGAACCTCCACGGGAAACAATGTTGGTGAGGCGCTTGTTTTTCTTGAAACGGCCTGCAGTGGCTTTATTGATCCCCACATGGATGGTCATAAAATCCACACCGTCTTTGGCATGCATTTCCACGATATCGATCCATTCCTGGGAAGTGATCTCTTTCAATGGTTTATGATAGTAGACCACAGCGTCATAGATCGGTACGGTACCGATGATGGCGGGACACTGGGAGGTAAGTTTTCTCCGGAACTTCTGGGTATCACCAAAGGAGCTGAGATCCATAATGGATTCTGCCCCCATTTTTACCGCATCGTTGACTTTTTCAAGTTCCATATCCAGATCCTTCCAGTCCCTGGAAGTGCCCAGATTTACATTGATCTTTGTCTTCAGCATAGAGCCGATGGCATTTGGCTCCAGGCAGGTATGGAGTTTGTTTGCCGGAATAACAGCCTTTCCCTGGGCCATAAGCTCCCGGAGCTCCTGGACATCTATCTGTTCTTTTTTTGCGGCTGCTTCCATCTGAGGGGTGATGATCCCCTGGCGGGCAGCGTCCATCTGTGTTGTGTAACTCATAGGTTTTCCTCCATTTAGACATAGTGACAGGGAGAATTCTGAAGTATATGGATGGAGAGAAGAGGCTTTCCTATGCAATAAAAAATCTGTGCCTGATCGGGACACAGATATAGAAATGTTCTACGTATGTAATATAACACTCCCTACGTTGGCATGATCCAAATCAGGTAATACAGGTCGAAGTCTTTGGCGCTTCCTCTCAGCCCTTCAGGGCTCCCTGGCTGTTTTCATTAGTGTATCATCCCATGTAGGACTTGTCAACGTTTTTTGTCGAACATATTTTCTTGCATTTCGGTAAGGGTCTGCTATAATGGGTGGAGAGGAAATGTGAAAGGGGTCAGTATATGGAGGAGACCATTTACTCCGTTTCTCAGGCAGTAAAGCTTTTGGAAACCCAGTCTCACGTGCTGCGGTACTGGGAGGAGGAACTGCTGCTGCCCATAAAGAGAAATGAGATGGGGCACAGATACTACACCCGATGGGATATTCAGGTATTCCTGAGTATAAAGGAACTGAAGAAGAGGGGGTATTCTCTGAAGGAGATCGGAGAGCTGACTCCCTTTTTTTATCCGAATCAGGCTCCAGGCAAAAAGGGGCCTGTGGCAAAAAAGAAGAAAACAGAGGACACCGGACAGAAGCAGGATAAAGACAGGATCCCTCCGGAATTTATGGATATTATCAGCAGGCTGGTGATACAGAGACTGAAGGAACAGAATTCTGAGGAGGCCCGGTATAAAAGACTGGATCAGCGTATCCGGGACTGCCAGCAGTCCAGAAGAGAGGTGGCTGCCTCGGCGGAGAAGAAGCAGGGAAGAGGAAAATTACTGCATGGTTCAATAAGAAAGAAAAATACAAATAGATGAGAAGAAGCTGTCGCATTAATTAAAATCGAGAATCTTTATACATTTTATTACTCAGTCTGCAACCCTTTGGGTCTATGGTCTCAAAGCTATGCTCGACAAATTCGCATAAAATGTATAAAGATTCCTGACATATGACTAATGCGACAGCCCCCTGAGGCTGGTGTGCTGTATCACTCACATTTCGCATAATGACTTGCCTGAACTTCCATCTGCGGCGTTGTCGTCAATCAGCGTAGACACCGCTACGCCTCATTCCTCCGCCTTGCAGAGTGAAAAGTTCATTCGTCGCCATTATGCTGAAAGCGAATGACACAGTACACTAGTACACGGAAAAAATTCTTTCATAGTATATCCTTTTATTTTGATAGAAACCGTAAATTTATGTTTGATAAAAAAGAAACAGGCCGGCATATAGTATGAAAACCATATGCCAGCCTGTTTTTATAAGCCTGATTAGCCTTCTACAATAGCCTCTGTAGGACATACACTAGCGCATGTTCCACAGTCAACACATGTATCAGCGTCGATCACATATTTGGAATCTCCTTCAGAAATAGCTTCTACTGGACATTCTCCTGCGCATGTTCCGCAGCTTACACATTCGTCTGTGATTACGTATGCCATGGTCGTACCCTCCTTTATAATTCTGAATATGTAATTCAGTTACTACGCTTATTCTAATATATTTATTTCCATAATACAAGTCTTAAATTTGATACAATTCGCCCTGGACAACAGTTTGAGCGGGGTATTGGCAGATATACAGCTTCTAAAACTGTTCCATAGAAAATGGAGAAAAAAGGTTGAATATCCCTGAAAAAGAGATTATAATGATACAGAAAAACATTTTAAGGAGGAAAATATCCATGAAAGTAACACCAGAGATGACAATCGGCGAATTGATCCGTTTAGATGAGAATATCGTTCCAATTTTAATGAGAGCAGGCATGCATTGTATCGGATGCCCATCCGCTCAGGGTGAATCTCTTGCAGAAGCAGCTATGGTTCATGGCATTAACGGAGATATGCTAGTTGCCCAGATCAACGATTATCTGGAAAATAAATAATTTCTGCCATATGCCGGGCAAAATTGTTTGCCCCGTTGTCTGCGGAAATAAAAAAGCTCCGGGGAGTTTCCCCCGGGGCCTTTTGCATCCCAGAAAACAAACATCTTAGATTTGTGCCAGTTTATTTAATGCGGCTTCCGGAATCATGCAGCCGCCGTGTTCCATTAAGAATGCCTCCTTGGCCGGAGAGGAAGAATGTCCCTTTCCATATTCAGAGAGCATGTTGCAGACTTTATTGAAATCTTCCGGAGAAGTTTCCGCCTGATGAAGGATCAGAGAATAGGAACCGTTTTGGGTGTCCTTATAAAGTGCACTTTCACCGGTGAAGAAATTGTTCAGGCCGTGAGCTGCAGCAATCACGGCATCCAGAGTTGGAAAGGTATATTCCCGCATAAGATTGACGGAGATAGAACTCTGGGGAGCCTGAGTCGAAGAAGCCTCCTGATCCTTTTCTTTTTTCTGTTTTTCCATAGCCTTGGACTTGGCTTCGTAGATCTTCCGGAAGATATCCAGGATATCGTCTGCACCTTCCAGCTCGATACCGGTTCCTTCGGAATTTCCGCTGCCGGAACTGCCGAAAGGCGTAAATTTGGAAAATCTGGTATCCAGTTCTTCAGGATCCTCCACTTTGGAGATTATTAAGATAATGCTGTCTGCCGAAACAGGTATTGCTTCGATCATCAGCGGAATATTGTCAGCTTCAAAACCAAATTCGGTGTTGGCCTGCTGCATCATATCACGGAAGAGATCTTTTGCCTTGTCGCTGCCGTAGGCCAGTTCGCTGAGTCTGATATGTCTTTCCTCAAGGTCGGATTTTGTAAGAGTGCAGCGGATCTGGTTTTCATTAATTTTTTCTATTTTCATATTCAGTCACATCCTGTCTAATATGATTATTAAGATGCTATTTTCTTTATATATTATATACTATGCGGTGCGGCCTTGTAAAGAAGGAAATACTTGCTATTACCGGGGGATAATGGTATAATGTTTCACAGATAGAGAAGGCGGCTTACGTAGAAGATACGGAAAGGGGTGAAAACTTCGGCAGCCTTCGGGAAATTCAGATTGTTCTTTTCAGATTCATTGTCGCAGCATTCTGCTGCAGGCGGAATAATACGTTCTGTATTGCCGCGTATTCCAAGTGTAAAAGAGAAAATGCTATAATTATGTCATCAGGAATCAGACAGGGAGTTTTGCAAGGAGTGATTTTTTATCGGAGCCGCCTCCTCTATCAGACAAGGCGTTTTAAATGGAGATGATTTTGCGGGAAAGGAGCTGCAGGGGAAATAATATATCACGGGAAAACCTGCGTCAAACACATGACAAAAAAAGAAATAAAAAGACTCCATCGGGAACTGAAGATCTATCGCCGGGAAGGGATTCCACTGCTTCTGAATGGAAGGCAGACAACAGCAAAACGAATCGAGGAAGCCTGTCAGATTGCTGAGACAGGAGAATATATGCGGGATTATATACAAGATGACCAGGGAAGACTGAGAGGCCTGTCCTTTGATTTCATAAAGGATAACAGCTTTCAATTGTATACAAAATAGAAAAAAACTGAAAAATTCATGAAATCCTGGAAGAAAATAATGACGGAGAGAAAAAATATGCTATAATACACATGAGCCAAAAGAATGTAATTGGCATTCCTGAACGAAGAAGAGGAGCTGAAACATGGCAAAAAAAAGAAGAAAAAGGAGAAGGAGGCGCAGCAGACTGGCTCCGGTCCTGGTGGCTCTGCTCCTGATTATATTAGTAGGAGCGGTGGGGGTCATTACAAGTGCCATCCGTCGATATACTCCTTCAGATGCCAGAATGGATCTGGCAGATTATTACCAGCAGAGCTCAGACAATGAGCTGTCCCTGATCTTACAGGATACCATTGCCGACTCAAAAGGAAAGATAGAGGATGGAGTTGCATATATTCCTTATTCCGTCATCACACAGGAGCTTGAAGGCAGATTTTACTGGGACCAGGAGACACAGCAAATGTTGTATACCATGCCCACAGAGGTCCTGGCTATCCAGCCGGAAAGCAATACCTACCAGATCGGGGGAGAATCCGTTACAGAGGACTATTCCATTGTGCGGCAGATAGACGGAGAATACTATATTGCGCTTGATTTTCTGGAACAGTATATGGAGATCCAGGGAACCGTCTATGAGGATCCGGCCAGAGTAGTGATCCTCTATAAGTGGGGCACTGTAAAGACTGTGGAAGCCAGTGAAGAAACCCAGGTCCGTTATCAGGGCGGGATCAAGAGTCCGATCCTGAAAGATCTGGAACAGGGGGAACCGATGCTCCTGTTGGAAGAGCTGGACAACTGGTCAAGAGTCATGACCCAGGATGGAATCGACGGCTATGTGGAGAATGGCGCACTGTCCGCTCCAAAAGAAACAGAATACGCATATACGGGCAGCTATGAAGAGAACTTCACCAGTCTGACCAGAGACCATAAGATCAATCTGGCATGGCATCAGGTAACTTCTGAGGCTGCGAACCAGGCTTTTGCCTCGGATACCCAGAATATGACAGGGGTGAATGTGATCTCTCCCACCTGGTTTTCTGTTACCAGTACTCAGGGGAATATTTCCTCACTGGCGAGCAGCGACTATGTCATCCAGGCCCATGCCAAGGGACTGGAGGTATGGGGCCTTATCGATAATTTTAGTGATGGGGTAAGTACACTGGATACCCTGTCTGTCCGAAGCGCAAGGCAGCACATTATTGAAATGCTTCTTTCTGAGGCCAACCGGGTGGATATGGATGGGATCAATGTGGACTTTGAAGCTCTGACAGAGGAGGAAGCTCCTCATTTTATCCAGTTTATACGGGAACTTTCCGTTGCCTGCAGGAATAATGGCCTGGTGCTTTCCGTAGATAATCCGGTTCCCCAGTATACGGCTTTCTATAACAGGAAAGAGCAGGGAATTGTGGCAGATTATGTGATCATTATGGGATATGATGAGCATACGGTAGGTTCAGAGACGGCGGGTTCGGTAGCCTCTCTCCCCTTCGTAGAAGAGGGAATTACCCAGACCCTTTCTGAGGTGCCGAAAGAGAAGGTGATAAACGGTATACCTTTCTATACCCGTCTGTGGACAGAAGCTAATAACGGAATGGTGACCAGTGAAGTGTGCAGCATGGACCAGGCGGATGCCTATGTGGAAGAGTACAGTATGGAGGTATACTGGAATACAGATGTGTCCCAGAATTATGCAGAGGCAGTTACGGACAGCGGCGTCTTAAAGATGTGGCTGGAGGATGAGCAGTCTCTGGAAGAAAAAATGAAGCTGATCCAGGAATATGAATTGGCAGGTGTGGCAGAATGGAAGCTTGGATTTGAACGGGACGATGTCTGGGGAATTATCAGCAATTATATACAATAAAAAGATAAGAGGTGGAGTATTATGGCAGAATACGAAATGTTTAAGACAACTCTCATGGGAGGTTATGACAAGGAAGAAGTCCAGGAACAGATCCAGAGGTTGAAAGACGAAATGGCAGAGAACGAGGAAACATTAAAAAAACAGCTTGCGGAAAAAGAAGCCAGGATCGCCGAACTCCAGAAGCGTATTGAACTGAAAGAAGACTATCAGGCAAGATTGGAAGAGGACATCAAAGAAAAATATCAGAAATATATCGATAATTATGAGAGCATTGGAAAACTGGTATTTGAGGCCCAGGTAAAAGCAGATACTATGGAAAAAGAAACCAGGGAAAAATGTGAGAAAATGCTTCAGGATGCAGAAGAAGAGGCAAAGCGTAAGGTGGAATCTGTACAGGCAGAGATCGATGACAAGCTGATGGAAGGCAAAAAGAAATATCTGGCTGTACAGGAAGAGATGAATGGAATTGTGGAGCTGATCAATCAGGCTCAGAAAAGATTCATGTCGTCTTATAAGGAAGTACATCATATTATCAGCAGTATGCCCACCTCTCTGAATGATCTGGAAGAGGATGTAGAGCTGGAACTCCAAGGAATGAAAGATACAGAGGAAGAAAAGCCGGCGAAAGAAGAGGAACTCCATCTGGGAGACACTCAGGAGCTGGACTTTCTGGATGCTATGGAAGATATCGCAGAGCTGGAAGAGTTTGATGACGAAGATGACGATGAGGATGAAGACAGCAAGCTGGCGCTTCAGATTTCCAAACTCCTCAGTGAAGAAGACGAGGCTATGCTGGAAGAAGAACTGGAGGATCTGTAAAAACAAAAAATAAGGGCTGCACTTGGGCCAGGGCGGAAAGTCGGGAATGCCAGACTTTCTACCCTGGCCCTTCCACGCTTTTACGGGAAAACTATGGGGAATACAAGGAGATTTTCTATAAAATGCTTGAAATTGTCTAGGTGTTTTTATAAAATGATTATATTGTTAAACATGACAAAAGGTGGATGTTTATGATTACGATTAAGGAAATAGCAAGGCAGTTAGGAGTCAGTCCTACAACCGTTTCCAATGTGATAAACGGAAGAACGGAGAAAATGTCCGAGCAGACGCGCATGAAAATAGAGGAGATGCTGGTAAAAAACCACTATGTCCAGGAAAACCGGGGAGGAAGAGGCAGCCAGGATGAGCTGAAACTGGTGATCGTGGAGTTCTTTTTCGGAGAAAGAGAGCATATCTACACCGATCCTTTTTGTGCAGAACTTCTGGAGGCAATTGAGAAAGAACTGGAAAAGACCGGGAGAAATGTGGTGTGCAGTACTGTTTACAGCGAGGACGAGTTTCTGAAAAAGCTTTCTGCCTACAATGTGGAAGGGAGTATTATCCTGGGCTGCGATCCGAGCAGATGTGAAGCCCTTTGCAAAAGAACGGGAAAGCCTCTGGTTTTTGTGGACTGCGGGGAAGGAAATTACGACAATATCGGTCTTCAGGACAGGGAAGGCGCCAAAGAGCTTACCTCTTATCTCATTAAGCAAGGTCACAGAAAGATCGCCTTTTTCTGTGACCAGGAGGAACCGATCGCCAGCAACCGATCCCGGCTGCTGGGATATCGGGAAGCTCTGGAAAAACATGAGATCTCCTATTCTCAGGAGGATTTTTACTATATCCCTCAGGAAAAAAATCTTCGCTATGAAGTTTTGCGGAGGTTTGCCAAAACTGCAAAAGCAAAGGGGTATACAGCAGCATTTTTTGCTGCCGATCTCTATGCAAATGAGGCAGTAAGCGTATTCTTCTCCAAGAACCTATGGGTGCCGGAAGATATTTCTGTTGTGGGATTTGATGACAATGTTTATGCCCGGCTGTCAAGACCAAGCCTTACTACGGTCCGTCAGTCCCCAACGGATAAAGGAAGAGAAGCAGTGAAGCTTCTTCTGAAAAGAGTATACGGACAGGAAGTCATGATAAGAAGTATGGAGCTGCCTACAGAGCTCATCGTCAGAGAAAGTGTGAGAAATATCTGGAAACACCGGAACATTGTATAAAAGAGGAGGGGCCGCCGCTGCCGTATTTTATGAAATGCCGAAATATTCCATGAATTTGGATTTCAGCATTTTGATAGAATACGGCAGCGGCTTCTTTTTGTACATAATAGACAAAAAAATAGTAAAGGACTTGTAAAGTAATGTAGTTTTTTGCAACACTTATTGAAAAACCTTACAACACTAATTATAATTAGACTTATAAATTGAAACATAAGGAGGGGGATCATGGAAAAAGTGACCAGAAAATGGTGGGAAACCTCGGTGATTTACCAAATCTATCCAAGGAGTTTTTACGACAGCAACGGAGACGGGATCGGAGACATACAGGGCATTATCCAGAAACTGGATTATCTGGAAAAGCTGGGAATTGATGCTGTATGGCTGTCTCCTGTGTATAAATCCCCTCAGGATGATAACGGCTATGATATTTCAGATTATCAGGACATAGATCCTATTTTTGGCAGCCTTCAGGATATGGAAGAACTGATTCGAAAGGCAAAAGAGAAGAATATCCGGATCATTATGGATCTGGTGTTGAACCATACATCCGATGAACATCCCTGGTTTATAGAGGCCAGAAAAAGTAAGGATAATCCATATCATGACTATTATGTATGGAGAGACGGTGTAGAGGGAGAATATCCCAATGAACTGAAGTCTGCTTTCTGCGGGCCTGCCTGGGAGTGGGTGCCGGAATGTCAGCAGTATTATCTTCATCAGTTTTCTGTAAAGCAGCCGGATCTGAACTGGGAGAACCCGAAACTCCGGCAGGAGATCTACAAGATGATCAACTGGTGGATGGAGAAAGGAGTGGGAGGTTTCCGTCTGGATGTGATCGACCTGATCGGAAAAGAACCGGATAAAATGGTTATGGCAGAAGGAAAGATGCTCCATCCTTATCTGAAAGAGATGAGCAGGGCAACCTTCCAGAAAGGAGATCTGGTGACCGTAGGCGAGACCTGGAGCGCTACTCCGGAAAGGGCTATGCTTTACAGCAATCCTGACGGATCTGAACTTTCCATGGTGTTCCAGTTTGAACATATGGTGCTGGATCAGGTGCCGGGAAAAGAAAAATGGGATCTGCGAGAACTGCCTTTTGTAGAGTTTAAAGAGGTCTTTGAAAAATGGCAGACTGAGCTTTACAACAAGGGCTGGAACAGTCTTTTCCTGAATAACCATGATCTTCCCAGAGCCGTGTCAAGATTCGGCGACGACGGAAAATACAGAGTAGAATCTGCCAAGATGCTGGCTACCTGCCTTCATGGAATGCAGGGAACTCCATACATATATCAGGGGGAAGAACTGGGAATGACCAATGTACAATTTGACATTCAGGAATACCGGGATATCGAGCTTCTCAATGTATATAAAGAACGGATAGAACAGGGGTATCCGGAAGAAGAGGTTATGCGTTCGATCTATGTAAAAGGAAGAGATAATGCAAGAACGCCTATGCAGTGGAGCGAAGAACCTAATGCCGGTTTTACCAAAGGGACGCCCTGGATCCGCTGTAATCCCAATTATACTATGATTAACGCAGAGGAAGCGCTGATCGATCAGGATTCTGTATTTTATTATTATCAGAAACTGATCCGGCTGAGAAAAACGGAACCGATCCTTACGGATGGAAGATTCCGGCTTCTGCTGAGAGAAGATCCTTCTATTTTTGCATATACAAGAGAGACAGAAAAGGAGGAGCTTTTGGTACTATGTAACTTTAATGGACAGGAGGTTTCCTACGAACTTCCGGACATATGGAAAGATCAGGAAGTCCTTATCTCCAATTATGCCCAGGAGGGATCTTTTGGAACGCTCCGTCCTTATGAAGCTAAAATGATCATCATCAGGAAAGGGGAATGAGAAGATGAGAAGAAAAAAGATTGCCGCTGTCAGTGTTACTTTGGCAGGAATCATGGCGGCAGCAGGAGTAATGTCCGGATGCAGTCTCTCAGGGGGAGATAACGGAAAGATCCGGATCGAAATGATTCAGTACAAGCCGGAAGCCGTAGATGTGTTCGAGGAGCTGGAAAAGAAGTTCAATGAGACACATGATGATATTGAACTGGTCATCGACTCTCCAAACGATGCTACGACGATTATGAAGACCCGGTTTATCCGTGAGGACTATCCGGATATCATCGGTATCGGCGGTGATATGAACTACTCCAACTTCCTGGATGCAGGGCTGCTGATGGATATCTCTGATTATGAAGGTCTGGATAACATTAAAGAAGCCTATCTTCAGATGGATAAGGAACTGGAGCTGGTTCCTCAGGAAGGTGTTTACGCAGTGCCTTATGTAGCCAACGCTGCAGGCGTGCTGTACAACAAAGATATCTTTGACCAGTACGGCTGGGAGATCCCTACCACCTGGGATGAGTTTATGGAACTGTGCGAGGATATTGAGGCAGAGGGCCTTCAGCCTTTCTACTTCGGATTCCGTGATACCTGGACCTGTCTGGCACCCTGGAACGCCATTGCTGTAGACCTGGTAGATTCTGATATCTGCTCCCAGGTAAACAGAGGAGAAGCAAACTTTACAGATAATTACCGGGAAGTTGCAGAGAAGACCAAGGCTCTTCTGGACTATGCCCAGGATGATCCTTTTGCATACAGCTATAACGATGCATGTACAGCTTTTGCAAGAGGCGAGGCGGTTATGTATCCTATCGGAAGTTATGCGGTTCCTCAGATCCAGTCTGTAAACCCGGACATCAACATTGACTCTTTTGTAATGCCGGCAAGTGAAGACGCTTCTGTGAACAAGCTGAATTCCGGAAACGACCTGCAGTTCTCTGTTATGGCAGAATCTGAACATAAAGAAGCTGCCTATGAGGTTCTGGATTTCCTTCTGGAAGACGAGAATGTACAGTTCTATCTGGATGACCAGAACGCAGTTCCCTGTAAGGAGGGGGATTTTGAACTGGTGCCTATGCTGGACGGTATGAAGACTTACATCGAAGAAGGTAATCTGGCGGACTATCAGGACCACCATTATCCAAGTGAGATGGCGGTAGATGCCATGATCCAGACTTATCTCCTGGATAACGGTGAAAATGCAACAGACAGTTTCTTGAAGAAATTCGATACCGAGTGGGTGCGCTATAACCGTGATACCATCCGAAATCTGGAAGAGTACATGGAAGAGCATCCGGACGCAGAATAGGAGGAAGTTAAGATGAAGAAAAAGATGGGAAACAGAGAGAAAACATTTCTGTGCATTACAATTCCGATTTTGATTTTATTCTTTATGTTTAATACACTTCCGTTGATCAGAGGTGTGATTTACAGTTTTACAAACTATAAAGGCTATGGAAATTATGACTTTGTAGGATTCAGAAACTATGTAGATCTGTTTCAGGATTCCAGAGTTGGAAAGTCTTATCTGTTTACCTTTAAATTTGCCATTGTCAGTACCATTGTGACCAACGTGGTCAGCCTGATCCTGGCTCTGGGACTGAACAGCAAGATCAAAGGGAAAAGTGCTCTGAGGGGAATCTACTTCATTCCTAACGTACTGGGCGGACTGGTTGTGGGTTATATTTTCAGCTTTATCTTTACCTATATCCTTCCTACAGTGGGACAGAAGCTGGGAATCGGTTTCCTCTCCAGCAGTATGCTTTCCAGTGAAAGCAGCGCATGGCTGGCTATCGTATTTGTAGCATGCTGGCAGTCTGTGGCAATGAATACTATTATTTATATTTCCGGTCTTCAGACAGTACCGGAGGATGTATATGAGGCAGGCTCTATTGACGGGGCTACCGGATGGTCGAAATTCAAAAATCTGACTTTCCCGCTGATCATTCCTTTCTTCTCCATTAATATGGTGCTGTGTATGAAGAACTTTCTGATGGTATTCGATCAGATCATGGCTTTGACAAAAGGTGGTCCTGCACAGAGTACAGAGTCTATCTCTTACCTGATCTATAACAACGGTATGAGCGGCGGACAGTTCGGTTTCCAGAGTGCCAATGCGGTAATCTTCTTTATCGTAATCGTGGTAATCTCAGTAGCACAAATGAAATTTACAGGAAGTAAGGAGGAGCAGTTATAATGAATAGAAAAGGAAATAAACAGACGGCACGTACAAACTGGCCGATTACCATTCTCTTGATCATCGGCTGCTTAACCATTTTCTTTCCATTGTAT
>DXFG01000289.1 GCA_019114545.1 Candidatus Blautia pullistercoris
AGAGTAAATTTCAGCAGCCCCATAGCATTTTCAAAAGTACTTCCGTCTACATCTTTAAAACTGTCTTTTCGTATATCCAAAAAATTGTCCAGCATACTCATTCCCAAAGTTTTCCCGAAACGTCTGGGACGGGTAATCAGTGTTACTTCTGTTGCGTCTGTTTTCAGCAGTTCTTCTATCAGACCACTTTTATCCATATAGTAATAGCCGTTTTCCCGGATTTTTCTAAAATCAGACACGCCTACCGGAATCTTCAACTGTTTCAGCATACTACTCCTCCTTTCTATGCTAATCATAACACATATAGGAATTTCCTTACAGACAAATTTTCCCCAGACAAATACTTTACTCTTTCAAAAGTTTTCTCAATATCTCAGCAAACTCTTCAATGTAATAACTGGCATTCTCCTTCACCCAGAAAAGGCAGTAGTTCCGCTTTAACTGTTGTCCTTGCTCCATGACAGGCAGCCGTTTTACGCCTGTTCCGCAGGGAGAAAGAGTCCCTACCCTTTCAACAGGCAGAAATCCCCGGTTTCCTGCCACCATCAAACGGCCCTCCTCCAGATTTTCCGCAAATAAAAAACGTCCTCCAAAGCCCAGGGTATTTTTATAATAATCTTCTTCTATATTCTGCTGTTCTCTGGAAGATATCAGGATACAGGCCTGGCGCTTCAGTTCTTCCATAGTGACCGATTCCTGTTCCGCAAAAGGACTTCGGACAGAAAGTTCCGCATAGCAGCCGCATTTCAAAAGCTGAAAATTGGCATATTTATCGGAAAAAGCTCTCCTCTGATCTGTAAGGACCAGGTCGGCCCCGCCAAAGCGAAGAAGGTCATAGAGTTCCTCATGGGTCCCATTTACGATATGAATGGAAACCTCCGGATAAAGCCTGGAAAATTCTGCCACTGCCTGATGAAGCTCCTGGCCGCTGTAGCACCGCAGATATCCGATCTTAAGCTCCATCTCCTTATCCTTCCCTATGCGGAAAGTTTCTCTGCGGATATCCTCTACTTCATTCAGAATTCCTTTACTCTGTTCATAAAAATATTCTCCCGCAGGGGTAAGGGTAAATCTTCGGTTTTCTCTGTGTATCAGCTCTACTCCCAGTTCCTTCTCCAGTGACCGTATCTGCTGAGAAATAGCTGACTGGGAAATGTAGCACTGCTCCGCCGCCTCTGTAAAGCTGTTGCATTCCACCACAGCAATAAAATATTTCATCTGTCTGAACAGCAAAAAATCACCTGTCCTTTCCCCTATATCTTTTCATGATAAAGAACAAGTCCCCCTTTTCTCCTGTGTCCTGTATCCCACAGGCCTTTCAGGTCAACCCAGAAATATTTTCCGTAGGTTACGATCTTTACCATACATTTATCTGCCTGTTTTTCATATCCCACAAGGAGAAACCAATGCCATTCAAACATATCATAGTCCGGATTTCTGTGACGGAGGGTGAGGCAGGGCACAGGGAATCCCTTGTCGATCTGCCCTATAACCGCCTTCTCTGCTATCTCCACAGGTTCTTCTCCGGACAGAGGCTCCATTTGGATGTCTCTGCAGCCCTGGTCCGCCAAAAATTGGCCATATCCTTCCATATAAATATCTAAGGTGTCAATACCAGACCACCTGGGACGGAGATAAGGTTTCATCTTCATTCCAAATTGCATATATTCTGTTTTTGTGATTTTCTGCCTGTCAAAAGGATACAGGTCTGTTCCTTTGTACAAGTCAAAGAAAATACAGCTGTCACATGCTGTGACAGCTGCACATCCTCCCAGGCGCATCATCCGGTCCGAAAACCATTCCTGACTGCCTCCCCAGGCCTCTTCTATTTTAAAATATTGAAGTTCTTTCTTCATGCAGCTGTCCTTTCAGGAATATTAAAAATATATTTTTCATATTTTATCATATTCTCAGACAGTTGTCACAGAAAACTCTTTCTTTCCCAAGTTCCTTTCTCTCATGATTTTTCCGGCTTTAATGGCCCGTAAAAGTAAGACGCCGTTGCTCCGCCGTCGATGAGGAAATCCGCTCCTGTAATAAAGGCTCCTTTCTCACTCATAAGCAACTCTGCCACATTTGCCACTTCATCTGCAGTTCCGGGACGTCCTGCCGGGCATTTGGCAAACATATTTTTGTAAAAGTCTCCTCTTGGACCGTTAAACTCATCTATCGCAAGAGGCGTCACAATGATTCCCGGAGAAATGGAATTTATCCTTGCACCCTTTTCTCCCCATTTTACAGATTCTGCCATCACACGTTTCTCATTACATCTCTTTGCCAGCTGATAAGCATGAAGAGTATCCCGGATATTCTCCGGCTGAAGGACTGCCAGATCCAGCAGTTCTTCTGTTGGGGTACAGGCCAGCAACTCATCTTCTTCAGGTGTAAGGGCAGGCATCCGATGTCCGGACTGGCTGGAAATGGTCACTCCCACACCCCCTTCTTTGATCACCTTTCCCACTTCTTCCAAAAGCACAGCTGTACCGTACAAATCCACCTTCAGAATGGCTTCCACAGGAGCCTGACTGGGAGATACTCCGGCAGCATTTACCAGCATGGCAATTTCTCCATATTCCTGAGCCTTTGCTAGAAATTTTTTAATGGACTCTCTGGAAGAAAGGTCCATTTCCATAGCCTCTGTGTCAAATCCTGCCTCCTTCATGATCTTTGCAGTAGTCTGGGCGTTCTCTATCTTCTTGTCCCCGATAAGGATTTTCATTCCATGGCCCATTCTCCTTGCAATAGCCATACCGATCTGACCTGCTCCTGTTAAAATCATTACTTCTTTTTTCATGATAACCCTCTCCTGTCTCAAAATACTTTCAGATAATATGTTATCCTCTGTACCAGCTTCTATTTTATGCTCATTTACCAATTTATCAATTTCATTTTCCGGCGTTATAGATAAGTAAAACTTATCTGAACTATTACACTTTAAGAATGGCTTTTTACCCTAAACCATAGACAATGCTCTCATTTCCGAGAGCAGTATTCATGGGTTCCAATGATAAAAATAATGACCAGAGTAATCCCTTCTGCCGCTGCTGCGGAGGCCCACACCCATGTTTCTCCCAGCAGAACCGGTACCAGGAATATGGCTGCAGCCTTAACAAGGATTCCTCTGCTTACAGCGATAATATTGGATTTCCATGTCTGTTTCGTTGAATAATAGTAAGCGGTAAAGATCAGATTCACTGCCATAAACACAAAGGATATAGCAAATATCGGCAGCGCACCGGAGGCCATCTCTACCAGCTCAGGTTCACTGTTGAAGAGTCTCACAACCGGAATACGGAAGAGAGCAAGAATCCCGTAAATCACCACAGATGCCCCCAGATTAATCTTCATTCCTGTCCGGAAATCTGTTTTCAGCTCCTCTTTGTCATTTTTACCAAAAGCCTGCCCCCATAAAGGCTGAAGTCCCTGGGCCACGCCGGATAGAACCCCATTTGCCAGAGAATAGATAAAACTCAGTACACTGAAAGTCGCCACACCCATATCCCCCAGCGTACCAGCCAGTACCCAGTTATAGCAGAATGCAGTGACAGGCGTATTCAACTGGGAAAAGCACTCTGGCACACCACGGTTGCATATTTTTTTAACTAATGCAAAGGAATGTGTAAATTTACCGATTCGCAGGTCTCCTTTTTTCCGGATAAAGTGACTGATCAGGATTACAAAAGAAAGGACCTGGCCCAGTCCGGAGGCGACTGCTGCTCCCATGATCCCCATCTTCATAGGGAAAATAAAAAGCCAGTCCAAAAAAATATTTGCCACAGCCCCTGCGCACATTCCTCCAAATGCCAGGCCCGGAGCGCCGTCATTGCGGACAAAAATGGCAAGACAGTTACTCAGAAGGAAAGGGATTGCAAATGCCGTGTAAAAAATAAATACTCTTTTGCCAGAGGAAGCACCCTTTCGCTGCTTCCGCACAATCGTGCAATCTGCTCCGAAAACGTCATTCCTATGATCAAAAGCAGGATAGAAAGCAGGAAAGTCAGCACCAGGGCAGTCATAAACGCATCGTTCGCCCCTTTCTTATCTCCCCGGCCCAGACGGATGGCAATCACCGTCGAACCTCCCATGGCGAATAAAGTAGAAATGGCCACTAATGCAGTGATAAAGGGTACTGTAATATTAACTGCTGCCAGAGCCAGGGCTCCCACTCCCTGTCCTACGAAAATCCCGTCCACAATATTGTACAGGTAGGTAACGCATAGTCCGCCTGCCGATGGAAGTATGTAATATAAAATCTGTTTGCTTCTTGAGTTCATAATGGTCCCTCCTGGTAAAATCATGTGCATTCAGTATACGCTGTATAGTTACTTGACAGTCAAGTATGTATTTGCTATTTTTATCAGTCTTTTCCGTATGCGGAGATATCATAAAGAAAGCACATTTCCGTTTTATTTACGGATTGTTTCTGTATTATTAAAACCGTAGTTTTGCCGCTTGTCCTGTGCTCCTGTGGAGACAGTAGACTCCACACCTGAAAATTGTCTATTGTCATAAAAAAGTAGCTATAACCCATTTTATATGATTAACTCCTATTAGGAAAACACACTGTCAAAAGGGTTTTTGCTTTGGCGGGGGTCAGCCCGCCTCGGCGGTATCGGTGGTGTT
>DXFG01000290.1 GCA_019114545.1 Candidatus Blautia pullistercoris
GGCTGCAGGATAAAACCGGGAGAGGAGATTCTGTTGGAGGAAAGCCCGGGAAAGGAATTAAAAAGAAAAAGAACCCGGAACATAGGAACTGCGGTCATTGTGCTTATCACCATAGCTGCCATAGTGTTTTCAGCGGTATTGCTTTTTACCGGAGATGTGAAAGTTCTGATACAGGATGGCCAGCTGGAGATCCGGGGATCTTACTGGTCAGACTATAAGCTGCCTCTTTCAGAAATACAGACCGTTGCTTACCGGGAGGACTTTGAAACTGGCAGGAAACGGATGGGCGTCAACAGCCTGCAGCTTAATGAGGGAACTTTTCAAAACAAAGAGTTTGGAGAGTACACCATATACAGCTATGCCAGATGTGAAGATTTTGTGGTGTTGGAAACAACAGACGGCAAGCTGGTAATAAACGGAAAAACTCCGGAAGAAACCAGAGAGCTGTATGAGAAGATCCTGGCGGCGGCCGGGCTGGAATAGGGGCAGAAAGGAGAAAGTTTATGACAAAAGGAAAATGGAGAAAAAAGATCCTGGCAGGCTTTTGGGGGATTCTGGCACTGGCTGCTTTGTCCGGCTGTCAGGAATCTCTTTCAGATGAGTTTCAGGAAGACCAGGTCATTGCAGAAGCGAAAGAAATGGTAGAAAGAATCAATGCCGGGGAACTGGAAGGAGTATGGGAAGATACCTTTAATGTGGTCATGCAGAATGGGACAGATCCGGAGGAACTTCAGGAAAATATTGATTACTATCTGAAGGACAAAGGAGAATTCCAGGACTTTGACAAGATCCAGGTCCGGGGGATCACAGACCGGGATACAGGAACCCCTTATGCCACAGTGATGGTTCTGGCGGCTTATGAAGACGGAAAAACCATGTTTACGATTTCCTTTGATACAGATATGAAATGCGCAGGTTTTTATATAAAATAGAGGAGAAAATTCGTATGCTGTTTTTTAACAACAAAAGATCCTGGATTCTGTGCGGGATCACTTTCCTGGCTGCAGGGGCTGTCTTCCCTTTTTTGCCCAAGCAGATCCCGGTGCATTGGAGCAGCGGGATGGCAGATGGGTTTGCGGAGAAATGGGCAGTTTTTCTCTTCCCGGCCCTTCAGGCAGGGATCTTGCTTATAAGCCAGATTCCCGGGGTAAAACAGTGGTGTCTGGCTAACAAAACGGGGATGGAAGGGAATGAGAGCCAGTATTACTTTAGAATCTTTTTTATCATTTTCCTTCTGGCTTTTGTGGAAGGTTTGAGTATCTGGTATGTATTTTAATTCTGGAATCCGAGACTCGGTCCTGCTATAATACAGATAAGAATCCAAGAGAGGTTAGGACTATGCTTGAATCATTAAATAACAATAAAAAGCTGCTTCCCCGGCAGGCTGCGGAACAGATCATAAAACTGATCCGGGAAAACCAGCTTCAGGCAGGGGAAAAGCTGCCTAATGAATTTGATATGGCCCAGCAGCTTTCTGTGGGAAGGGGAACCATCCGGGAGGCTGTGAAAATCCTGGAATCCAGAAATATCGTGGAGATCAGAAGAGGAAGGGGGACATTTGTATGTGAGCATCCGGGACTGATGGAGGATCCTCTGGGCCTTGCCCTGGTGGAAGATAAGGAGAGACTGGCTCTGGATCTGTGTGAGGTCCGTCTGATCCTGGAACCGGAACTGGCGGCCCTGGCGGCCAAAAGAGCAGGAGAAAAAGAGATCCGGAAACTGGAGGTGATCCAGGAACAGATCGAAAAACTTTGCAGGCAGGGAGAATCTTATCTGAAAAAAGATATGGAGTTTCATGAACTGCTGGCCCGGATCAGCCGAAACTCTGTAATGCCCAGATTAGTGCCTATTATTCAGGAGGGTGTTTCCCTGTTTATAGAAGTCACGGAGCTTTCTCTGGCGGAAGAAACTTTAAGGACCCACCGGAAGATCGTGACATCTATACAGGATCATGATTCCCAGGGGGCCAGAGAAGCTATGAAGGAACATCTTCTCCTGAATCAGAAAAAAATACAGGAGAAGATATGGGAGAATAAATCCGAAACTTTTATTGACGGAGAAGGATAAAAGGTTTATTCTTAACATAAGACGTCATACGTGTTATGACATAGACTGTTTTCATGTCTTTTATGTAACCATGAAATACAGAAACGGTTGATCTTGATATGATAAAAGAAAAGGAGAAAAGTTATGAAGCTGAGAAGTCAGGAACTGAGAAAAATTGCTCCGGAACTGGACCCGCTGCGTCTGGGAACGGGATGGAAACTGGAGGATCTGTCAAAACCCCAGATCATGATCGAGAGTACCTTCGGGGACAGCCATCCGGGAAGCGGACATTTGCTGGAACTGGTGGAAGAGGCCAGAAAAGGGGTGGCCCAGGCCGGAGGACACGGAGCCAGATATTTTACCACCGATATCTGTGACGGAGAAGCCCAGGGACATGATGGGATCAACTATTCTCTGGCATCCAGAGATATGATCGCCAATATGATTGAAATTCATGCAAATGCTACGCCTTTTGACGGCGGGGTGTTTATTGCAAGCTGCGATAAGGGAATGCCTGCCCATCTTATGGGTGTGGGGAGAGTCAATATTCCTTCCATCATTGTGACCGGAGGAGTTATGGATGCCGGCCCGGACCTTCTGACCCTGGAACAGATTGGAAAATATAGCGCTATGTGTGAAAGAGGAGAGATCACAGAGGAGAAGCTGACTTATTATAAACACAATGCCTGCCCTTCCTGCGGCGCATGTTCTTTCATGGGAACGGCCAGCACTATGCAGATCATGGCGGAAGCTCTGGGACTGATGCTTCCGGGAAGCGCTCTGATGCCTGCCACGAGCCCGGATTTAAGAGAAGTGGCACGAAAAGCCGGCAAACAGGCCGTATGGCTGGCTCTTCATGACCTGACTCCGGACAAGATCGTGACCATGAAATCTTTTGAAAACGCTATAATGGTACATGCAGCAATTTCCGGCTCTACCAATTCGCTTCTTCATCTGCCGGCCATTGCCCATGAATTTGGGATTGAAATTGACGGCGATACTTTTGACAGACTGCACAGAGGAGCCCATTACCTGCTGAATATCCGTCCTGCAGGAGAATGGCCTGCACAGTTCTTCTACTATGCAGGAGGAGTTCCTACGATCATGGAAGAGATCAAGGATATGCTTCATCTGGATGTAATGACCGTTACAGGTAAGACCTTGGGAGAAAATCTGGAGGACTTGAAGAAAAACGGATTTTACGATAAGTGCGACGCTTATCTGGCAAAGGTAGGTCTGAAAAGAGAAGACGTGATCCGTCCCTTTGACAAGCCATTTGGAACAGACGGAAGTATTGCCATTTTGTATGGAAATCTCTGTCCGGACGGTGCCGTGGTGAAGCACACAGTAGTGCCTAAAGAAATGTTTGAGGCGACTCTGAAAGCCCGTCCTTTTGACTGTGAAGAGGATGCTATCCATGCAGTTCTGACTCATGAGATCAAACCAGGTGATGCGGTGATTATCCGTTACGAAGGACCAAAGGGCAGCGGTATGCCGGAGATGTTCTATACCACAGAAGCCATTGCCTCTGACGCTGAGCTGGGAGCTTCCATTGCTCTTCTTACTGACGGAAGATTCTCAGGAGCTTCCAAAGGCCCTGCTATCGGACATATCTCTCCCGAGGCGGCGGCAGGAGGCCCTATTGCTCTGGTGGAAGAAGGGGATCTGATCGAAGTGAACATTCCCAAACGTATCTTGCGGATCGTGGGAATCGCCGGGGAGAAAAAGACGCCGGAAGAAATTGAAGAGATATTAAAAGAGAGAAAGAAACGCTGGAGCCCTAAACCAGCCAAATATGAAAAAGGCGTATTGAAGATTTTTTCTGAAAAGGCCGTATCGCCTATGAAAGGCGGTTACATGGAATGATGAACCTGTTTGACATAAAAGGGAAAAAGGCTATTGTCACAGGAGGCACCAGAGGGCTGGGCTATGGGATTGCAGAGGGCTATCTGGTAAAATAAATAAGGCATACAGAATAACGGGACATGGACAGCCGGAAGAAAGAGAAAGGCATTTCCATGTCCCGTTTTTTGCGGAAAGTGAGCAAAAACTGTATAGAGATGTAAGGGACTTCATGATAAAATAAAAATAAATTTTATGGAGCAGTCGCCTTAATCATATATCAGGAATGTTTATACATTTTATGGGAATTTGTTGAAAATATGTAAATATTCTCGACTTTGTTTAATGGGGCTGCCCCAGTCGTTGATAAAAAGTGAGGATCGGAAAAATGAAAAACAGACAGAAAAGCGCGCCTCAGCGGCTTTTGTGGGCCCAGTTTGACGCCCTGCAGATGGGATCAGGCTGGGACGAAGAGGACATTACAAAGCC
>DXFG01000291.1 GCA_019114545.1 Candidatus Blautia pullistercoris
ATGGATGCAGGACGGTTTGGATTATTAAAGTCTTCCCAGTTCTTTTCAACGGTAACTGTAGTCTTTTCCACCTCCGGCTCGAATTCTACCGGCTTTACATTCGGTATGGTAAACTGCATGTAGCAGGTGGAACCAAAGCATCCTCTCTCCGTATAAAGGATCTCGATCCTGTGGGTCTTTGTCCTGTCACTCATGTCGATACACTGTGAAAGGTCAAGATTCGCACCAACAGAGCTGTGAATACCGCCAAGGTCTGTCCGAAGCACACCGTCTACAAACAGCCAGAAATCATCATCACCCCGGAAGTAGAAGTTCAGCGGACCTGTGTAGTCTCCCAGTGTGAACTCGAAGCTGTAACGCATACCAAACAGCCAGTTATGCGCTTGCCCGTCATCACTCGGGCTGACATCTTTCACTCCTGTACTTGTATGTACTTTCTTTACCTTGTAGGCTGTGCTTCCACCTAACAAAGGATCCTGATTGTCATGCTTTTCCCCATCCAGCGGCCAGAAGTTATTTGAGAAAATATGTCTGGCTATTCCGTTGGTTTTCCCATCCCAGATTTCTCTAAGGGTTTCTAAGTTAGAAAGAACTGTATCGTCTGATGCGTTGGTCACAGATGACAGCGTGTACGTGTCGCCAACCTGGCTGAAGTGAAGCTGGTATCCATTAATAACTGTTTTTCCTGTCTGCGGTGTAGCATTGAACAGCTGGGGCGCAACAACTCCATTGTAAATTGGTCCGTCTGCGTTGATCCCGGTTACAATTCCTTTCTTTGCGTCATCCGCCAGCCCGCCGGACCAGTTAAGAATAACGCCGGTTCCATTTTGGCTTTTTGCATTATGGTATTTATGATCTACCCAGGTACTGTTCATGCCGACAGCAAGACGGTTATACTCATTTCCGCCATTATAATTGCTGTCCGAATTGATGCCCTTATCTGTAGTATTCAGATAATTCCCGTTCGGATCTTCCTGTCCATTTGCATTATAACGTTTTCCATCTGTAACATCATAATCATAGAATGTTACGTCCTGAGCAAGGGAAGAACCATGACTTAACGGATTATAAACAAGACGGACTGTGGTATCTTTTTTCAGGTTGACCGTCTTATCACTGGAGGCTTGATAAATCGTCCAGTCATCTCTGTTCGTGCTGTCCGTACTTTTGCCGTCCTTTAAGAACCAGATTTCCGAAAGTTCATAATTTTTATTTTCCTTGTCTGCAGATGCAAGGAGAACCTTACTTAACTCTTCTATATTTTTCTTCAATGTATTATCCAGTTTCAACACATCATCCGTGTAAATACTGGTAAAGACATTCTCCGACTCCAGCGACGCCGTAGCATTCCCTGGAACTCCATCTGGTCCTGCACTTTCATTCAGCCCATCTGTCCCATCTACTCCGGTGAGCTGATTTACTGTCGCCCAATGCTGTACCGTCAGCTCAATCTGTCCTCCCAGCTGATCCAGATCCACCACCACATATACAGAGAAGTGATCGGTCTCGATCTCTACCTTTCCTTCTTCCGATTCTGTAGCTTCCATATCCTGGGCCTTTCCTGTCTCTTCATCTACGTGGAAGACTTTGATCTGATCCGGCTTGGCGTCTTTGGATTTCTCTTTTTCTTCCTTTTCTTCTTTTGTGAAAGTGACGTTTACCGGGCCCAGAGGCTGGATCTCTTCACCGTCTTTTAAGATGGTGATATCCAGAGCGGTGTAGTTTACCACTTCCAGGTCTTCTTTTTCCGCCTGCTCTTCTACGGCTTTCTCTGCCAGCTTGTCTGTCTTTTTATTCACTTCTTTTACAGACAGGGTAAGCTCTCCTTCGTCAGGGAAGCTGGAGGCCGGGCCGGTCAGTGTTACATGGATATCCTCTGCAGATCCTTCCAGGGTGACAGGCTCTGCTTCCTTCTCCACATAGCAGCCATAGATGGTAGACTCCCATCCTTTTACGGCAATAGTCTCTGCATTTCCTTCATTTACAGCTATTTCTGAATAATCATAATCCTCAATATTTTCCGTACTCTCTCCGGACTCTTCCAGAGATTTGATCAGCTGGTCTTTCTGGATCACTTCTGTTAACTGATCCTCATCATCTTCTACTTCAGGATCTTCCGGATCGTAATAGAAAACATGGGCTTTCTGAACATCTTCTACCGCCAGGTCATTTCCTGTCATAGAGATGGTAACGGCCTTTGCAGGCTGAGTGATTTCTCCGTTTACTTTGAAGTCAATCTGATATAATACATACCCGTCTAAGTAATAATTCTCCGGAAGGAGTTCTTCCATCATTCCTTTTATGTAATTGGTATCATCGGTATCCAGAAGACTGACTTCCATGGAAATCTGATCTGCTGTCGCCTGGAAAGCACCTTCCGGCACATAGGCGGTAACTGTCTGTGTCACATTTCCGTTCTCATCTGTGAACTCCTGCTTCAGTTCTGCTGCTTCGGAAATTACTTCTTCCGGCAATATTTCTTCTGGAGTTTCTGCTGGCTGTTCT
>DXFG01000292.1 GCA_019114545.1 Candidatus Blautia pullistercoris
GAGGAGAAGCTCATGTTATCGAGATCCTTACAGAGCAGACATCTGCTCCTTATAAGGCTTATCTGCGGAAGCAGGGAGTTTCCTATATCCTTGCAGGGAAGAAAGAACTGGACTGCAGATTGGCTATGGAAAAATTGCATGAGCTTTTCCACATTGAAAAAGTGCTGATCTGCGGAGGCGGTATGGTAAACTGGAGTTTCCTTCAGGCAGGAGTTATTGATGAACTCAGCCTTGTACTGGCACCTGTTACCGATGGAAGCAGCGGCTCTGCTTCCCTGTTTACCCAGATGCCTTCTACGGGAAAAGGAAGTCCTGTAGAATTTACTCTGAACAAAGTTGAGAGAATAGGAGACAACGGAATATATCTGAATTATCTGACCAGGGCTGTCTAATGACAGCCCTGGTTTGCATATCCAAAATCTTATAGATGATTTCTCGCAGAGAATGTGTTAGAATCGAAGAAAGCACAGAAGATGCGAGGAATAAGATTTGGAAGAATTAAAGATAAATACATCTTATGGTAAGATACATATTTACAAAAGAGGAAGCGGGGAAAAGATCCTGTTCCTTCTTCATGGAGGCGGAGAGGATAGTGCCTTGCTTTCCTGGTGGGGAATGATGAAGAATTTTACCCGGGAATATACAGTATACGCTCCGGACCTGCTGGGATATGGAAAAAGCGACAAGCCGGATATACAGGGGGAAAAATTTTATGTGACGCATATTGAAGCTCTTAATGAGATTGCAGATCAGCTGGAAGCCCATGAGTTTTATCTGGCAGGACTGTCTATGGGCGGGGCTATAGCCATCGGCTACGGATTGAAATACCCGGAAAAAGTCAAGGCATTGTTTCCTATTAGTTCCTGGGGAGTGATCCAGGTTCTGCCCGTTCACATTTTATCCTACCTGCTGATACAAAAGACAAATCTGACTCTATGGCAGTATAAGCTTCTGGGAAAGAATAAATGGCTGGTTGAATATATGCTTCAGCACAGCCTTATCGGAAGCAAGAGAAAGATCACAAATAAGCTGATAAATGAAGTCCAGAAGGCCTGTCAGGAGGAAAATGCAGGCAGGGCCTTGCAGAACTTTCAAAGAAGTTCCTGCGACAAAAAAAGTGCCATTCCCTGTTATGTCCAGCAGCTTCATAAGCTGAAAATGCCGGTGATTTTTATTCATGGAGAAAAGGATCCTCTGGTACCGGTGAAAGAGATTTTTAAAGTGGTGAACCTATGCCCCAAGGGACAGATCCATGTGATGAAAGGATGTAAACACTGGCCGGTGAGGGAACGCCCGGAGGAGATCTGTATGGTTATTCAAGACAATACAAAGGAGGAGCCAGGTGAAAATGGATAAAAATGAAAAGTGGTTGCAGTGGGCGGCAGAGCTTCAGAGTATTGCCCAGGCCGGGCTGTTTTATGGAAAAGATCCTTTTGATAGAGAAAGGTATCAGCGTATCCGTGATATAGCTGCGGAAATGATAAGCTTTAAGACGGAAATTCCCCTGGAAAAGGTAAAAGACCTGTTTTGCTGTGAGCAGGGCTATCAGACTCCAAAGCTGGACACAAGAGCGGCTATTTTTAAAGAGGATAAGATTCTTTTGGTAAGGGAAAAGAATGGTACCTGGTCTCTTCCCGGAGGCTGGGTAGATGTAAATGTTTCTGTGAGAGAAAACGTTATAAAAGAAGTAAAGGAGGAGGCCGGACTGGATGTAAGACCGGAGCTGGTCATTGCAGTCCAGGACAGAGAAAAGCACAATCTTCCTGTCTATGCATATAAAGTCTGTAAGATTTTTGTCCTTTGCTCTGCTTGCGGCGGAGAGTTTCAGGAAAACATTGAGACTACAGAGAGCCGTTATTTTGGACGGGATGAACTTCCAAGGCTTGCCGAAGAAAAGAATAATAAAGAACAGATCGAGATGTGTTTTGAGGCCTGTCACAGTGAAAACTGGAAGACACTGATAGATTAAAAACAGCTCGGTATCCGACTGCCCGGTGAAAATTTTTATGGGCCGCCGGATACCGGATTGTTTTTATCCTGCCAGATGAAGAATCTGAATAAGGAAGATCCAGGCGAGACCGTAATAAGCCACTACGGCTACCAGGTCATTGACAGTCGTGATAAGAGGACCTGAGGCTACGGCAGGATCAATCTTTATTTTTTTGAAAAATACAGGAATCACTGTTCCGGAAAAAGCAGCTAATGACATGGAAAGAAGGAGGGCTGTCCCTACACAGCCGGCCACAGCAAATGCAAAAAACAGATCTTTTCCTTTAAAGAGCCAGGTATATATACCGATCATGCCAAAAGAGATCAAAGCAAGTATAATACCGTTAAGAAAACCGATTTTCGTCTCTTTCCATATGAGAGAAAGTTTTTGAAATCCACCCAGATTTTCGTCCATTAAAACACGGATTGTAACGGCCAGAGACTGGGTTCCCACATTTCCTGCCATGTCCAGGACCAGGGACTGGAAACAGACTACAATGGTAAGCTGTGCCACTACACTTTCAAAAATTCCTACTACACTGGAAACGCCAAGCCCCAGTCCGAGGAGAATGATCAGCCAGGGCAGTCTTTTTTTAACACTGACAGCCAGAGATTCTTTTAAATCTTCCTCACTGGAAAGTCCCCCAAGCTTTGCGTAATCCTCTCCCATTTCTTCGTCTAATATTTCCATAAAGTCCTGGGCTGTGATCACACCTAACAACCGATTTTCCATATCCAGCACAGGTATGGAATCTTCAGAATAACTTTTGATCCGGCCTAAACAGTCATCTATGGTCTCATGAGCATAGATATAAGGGTAGGAAGTCATAGCGACAGAGGGGAGTTTTGCCCCTTCCCTTGCCAGGATCAGATCTTTTAAGTCAATTGCCCCATAGAAAATGTCCTGATCATCCACAACATAAATAGTTGAAATATTGTCATGTTCTCCGGCCTGCTTCACCAGTTCTTTCATGGCTTCTTTCACGGACAAATTCCAGGAAATCTGAATAAAATTGGTGGTCATGATGCTGCCAGCTTCTTCTGGGGAGAAAGACTGGAGCAGAGCGATATCCTGCCGGGCGGAATTCTCTATCAGAGGAGTCAGAGAATTTCTGGTTTCTCTGTCAAGAGATTTCAGATAAGAAGCGGCTTTATCTGAGGAAATATAGGAAAGTACGGCAGCTCTTTGGCGAATGTTCAGCTCTTCCATATAGGGAGTAATATTGTCGATATAGTCGAAAATATCTGCCAGAACAGAGTCCTTCAGGATTCCGTAGAGTTTTATCCTGGCGCTTTTTTCTAAAAGTTCAAGCGCTGCAGCAATGTCGCTTTCGTGATAAGCCTGCAGCTTTTTTTGCAGCATGTGGGGAGATAACCCCCGTGTTGCCAGTTTTGCGATTTCCCGGGGATAATCCGGGCGGCGCATAGTTTCATGGTAAGTAAAAACAGTTCTTTTTGTGTTCATATCCAAACCTCCTTATATCTTCTTTGGAAAACAAAGTTTCCAGGGGGGATTATACAAAAGGCATGGTATAAGACCCCTTTTGTATCTGCCAAATCGCTGAGCGATGGAGAAGATATCTTCTCACAGAAATGCAAAAAAGGGCATAAAAATACCATTGCAGCATTTGAAACGCTTCCTTTCCTCGGCCTTTTGCAGTGGCTCAGAAAGTTGTTAAAATGGGCAATGGATTCCAAAAATATGTATAAAATTCAACACAAAAAAACCGTCAGAACACAGAACTCCCAGTGTTCCCTGCGGCAGAATATATTTTTGGCTTTCCAGGCCCGTTGGGTTTATAACAACTACTGGCGTCCATGTTCTCACCTCACATTTTCTAATATTTGGACTACTTGGTCCAGGTACATTATAACCAGAAAAGAAAGAGAAAGTCAACCGTATTTCAAAAAAGAAATACCGGGAAAGTAAGGATATAGAGATCCATATAAAATGACTTTCTCTATGGCCTGTGATAAGATAAAATAAATTTTTTTGGAGAAAAACACATAAGACAGGGGAGAACGTACATGAAAAAATATCTGAGTCTGCTGCTGGGAAGCTGTTTGCTGGCAGGCTGCGGCATAACAGACTTCAGCGGGAGCAGAACGGGAAATGAAAGTCAGTTCCTGATGGATTACAGGATGTTTAATACAACAGATTCTCAGATCCTGGAGCTGGAGAAGGGAGATTATATATATGGGGAAATTGAAAAGAAATCCGGAAAGCTATCGGTTATCATCCGGAAAAATGGAGAAGAGCCTATTTGGGAAAGCAAGAATATGCCTACAGGTTCTTTTCGGCTGGAAATCGAGGAAGATGGAGAATACCGGATCACGGTAAAGGGAGAAAGAGCCAAGGGGAGAGTAAGCTTTAAAAAACAATAAAATCCGGGAGTGATAAAGGGATTGCAAATTGAGAATAGCCGGATACCAGTTGTTCTTTTCAGGCTGATTTGATAAAATGAGAAGAAGAGCAAGGAAGGCTGAAAAGGAATGAAATTGTATGATTTTATCCGGCGTTAGAAGTTTGAAAATGAAAGTGTCAGTGTACGATAGAGAAAATTATGCATGGAATAAAATATCGGACAGGAGTTGAGAACTTTGTTTAGAGAAAAGAGTATCAGAAAACATCTTATCTTTTCCGGCAGGGTCCAGGGCGTGGGTTTCCGCTACCGGGCTATGAACATTGCCCAGATGCTGGGGCTTACCGGCTGGGTGAAGAATCGCTGGGACGGAAAGGTGGAGATGGAAGTCCAGGGAAAACGGGAAGAGATTGGAAAGATGATTTCCATGCTGTATCAGCAGAGATTTATCTGGATTGAGGATATAGAAGAAAAGGAAATCCCTGTGGAAAAGGAAAGCAGCTTTTCTATTCACTGAAAGAGGGGAGAAGAAGGTTATGACGGAAGAAGAATGGCTGAAACAGCTTTTTGCAGGGCTTTCAAAATCCAGTTTTCGCAGCAGATTTCATCTGAAAGAACAGGACAAGGAGTATGTGAGGCAGAAGGGACTAGACAAAATCCAGGAGCATGCTCAGGATTTTATAGAAAAGAGACTGGCTCCGGCAGTGATCCCAAACGATGGAAAGCAGACTCCTATGGGAGGCCATCCGGTTTTTATCGCCCAGCATGCTACGGCGACCTGCTGCAGAGGATGCCTGGAAAAATGGCATAAGATCCGGGCAGGAAAGGAACTTACCCCCAGGCAAAAGGAGTATATTGTACATGTGATTATGCTTTGGATCAAGGGGGAGATGGAAAGATGAAGAAGAAAAATCCGTCTTATGGAGAATAAAAATGGAAAGCAAAGAGATTGTAACAAAAAGATTGATTCTGAGAAAACTCCAGAAGGAAGACAGTGGATTTTTCCATAAGCTTCTGAGTGATCAGGAGGTGAACC
>DXFG01000036.1 GCA_019114545.1 Candidatus Blautia pullistercoris
TCCCTATGATAACAATGGCCATTATTTTTATATTAAAGAGGGAGATTCTGTCTGGAATCCCGGCTGGCAGCCCACAAAGACCCCTCTGGACTTTTATGAATGCCGTCACGGCCTTGGCTACAGCCGTTTTACCGGGGAAAAGGATGATCTTCAGGCTCAGGTGCTGTGCTTTGTTCCTACAGAGGATCCCTGCCAGATCCAGAAGGTTACCCTGACCAACCGTTCTTCTGAAAAGAAAAATTTTCAGCTTTTCTCCTATGTAGAATGGTGTCTCTGGAATGCAGACGACGACTCCAGAAACTTCCAGCGGAACTTAAGCACCGGAGAAGTGGAAATCGAAGGTTCTGCCATCTACCATAAAACAGAATACAGAGAACGCCGGAATCACTATGCTTTCTACAGTGTCAATGCTCCTGTAAGCCATTTCGACACCAGCAGAGACGCATTCCTGGGCGTTTACCAGGGACCGGAAGCTCCCAAAGCCGTTCTGGCAGGAGCACTGACAGATTCTGTAGCCAGCGGCTGGTATCCCATCGCTGCCCATCAGCTGGACCTTTGTCTGGAACCGGGAGAAAGGAAAACCTTCATTTTTGTTCTGGGCTACGCAGAAAATCCTCAGGAAGAAAAATGGGAAGCTCCAAATGTTGTAAATAAAGCCAAAGCCAGAAAGCTTCTGGAAAAATATGGAGACGAAAAGACCGTAGATCAGGCCTTTGAAGAACTGTGCCGTTATTGGAAAGAACTCTTATCCAATTTCCAGGCAGCATCTTCTGATGATAAGGTAAACCGCATGGTGAATATCTGGAACCAGTATCAGTGTATGGTAACCTTTAATATGTCCCGGTCTGCTTCTTATTATGAATCAGGCATCGGCAGAGGCATGGGATTCCGTGATTCCTGTCAGGACCTTCTGGGATTCCTCCATCTTATTCCAGAGCGGGCAAGAGACCGTATCATTGACATTGCTTCCACACAGTTTCCAGACGGCAGCGCTTACCACCAGTATCAGCCCCTGACCAAAAAGGGAAATTCCGATATCGGAAGCGGATTCAACGACGATCCTCTGTGGCTTATCGCTGCAGTAAACGCCTATATCCGTGAAACCGGAGATCTTTCGATTCTGGAAGAACAGGTGCCTTTTGACAACGATATGTCCACAGCAGTTCCCCTTATGGAACACCTGAAACGTTCCTTTGATTTTATCGCTGCCCATAAAGGACCTCACGGCCTTCCTCTTATCGGAAGAGCCGACTGGAACGACTGTCTGAACCTGAACTGCTATTCTGAACATCCGGGAGAATCTTTCCAGACCTTCGGCCCCAGCGAAGGACCTGTGGCAGAGTCTGTATTTATCGCCGGCATGTTTGTAAAATATGGAAGAGAATATGCAGATTTATGTAAACTCGTTAACATGGGCAAAGAAGCAGACTATGCTCTTGAAGAAGTAGATAAAGTCTATCAGGCAATTTTGAAAGACGGCTGGGATGGAAAATGGTTCCTTCGGGCCTATGACGCCAATTCTGACAAGGTAGGCTCTCATGAATGTGAAGAAGGAAAAATCTATATTGAGCCTCAGGGATTCCTTCCCCTCTCAGGAGTAGGTATCGAAGAAGGACTTGCCGTCCAGGCCCTTGACTCTGTAAAAGAAATCCTGGACACAAAATACGGCATTACCATCCTGCAGCCTCCTTATACCCACTACTATCTGAACCTGGGAGAAATTTCCTCCTATCCGCCGGGATATAAGGAAAACGGAGGTATTTTCTGCCATAACAATCCATGGGTTTCCATTTCAGAAGCCATTGTAGGCAGAGGAGAAAGAGCCTTTGAAGTCTACCGGAAAATCTGCCCGGCCTTCTTAGAAGAAATCAGTGAGGTTCATCGAACAGAGCCTTATGTATACTCTCAGATGGTGGCCGGCAAGGATGCGCCTAATTTTGGTGAAGCCAAAAACAGCTGGCTTACCGGTACAGCAGCCTGGACTTTTGTCAATATCTCCCAGTATATCCTGGGAATTCAGCCCACTCTTCAGGGACTGAAAATAGATCCTTGTATTCCAGGTGATTTCGGGGATTTCACCGTAACCAGAAAATACAGGGGCGTAACCTATCACATCCAGGTATCAAATCCTGACCATGTGGAAAAAGGCGTGGCTTCCATGACCGTAGACGGTACTGCGGTAAAGGGTAATCTGATTCCCTTCTCTAAAGAAAAAGATCAGGTAGAAGTAAAAGTAATCATGGGATAATCTATAAAGCTTTATATATCAGGAGGTAAAAGAACATGATCAAGCAAATTCTGGATACAGGCTGGCGCCTCAGGAGAGCAGACTCTCAAGAATCTTTCCCTACATCCATTCCTACCAGTGTCTATACTGTTCTGGCCGAAAACAACAAAATCCCCGAACCTTACTGGAAGGGAAACGAAGATCTTGTCCGGGACGAGATCAACCACGACTTTATTTACAGCTGTACTTTCGATGCTGCTCCCGGACTTCTGTACCAGGAGCAGACGCTCCTCCGCTTTGAGGGGATCGATACCATGGCTGATATTTACTTAAACGGCATTTTGCTGGGTCATGCTTTCAATATGCACCGGATCTGGGAATTCCCTGTGGGCGGCATCTTAAAGCCTGAAGGGAATACTCTGGAGGCAGTGCTCCACTCTCCCTTCGAAGCCGCCACAAAGGCCTTCGCAGAATGCCCCACCAGAGGCGGCGAAGACGCCTGGGAAGGATTCAGCCATATTCGCAAGGCCCACTATATGTACGGCTGGGATTGGGGCGCTCATCTCCCTGATGCAGGAATTTTCCGCAGCGTCGCCCTGCTGGGGATTTCCAAAGCCCGGATTGACTCTGTATACGTAACCCAGGAGCACAAAGACGGAAAAGTGACTCTTCATTTTGCGCCTTCTTTTTACAGCGCCAGAGAGTGGAAAAAGGAGCAGACCTTCCAAGAGCTGTGCGACACAGAAGAAGGGGCCTTCTATGGTTATCAGGTAACTGTAACTGCCCCTGACGGAGCTTCCTTTACTCTGGAAAACAACCCGGAATCTGCCCTGATTTCGGAGCCGGAACTCTGGTGGCCCAACGGCCTGGGAGACCAGCCCCTGTACCAGGTAACCCTTGACCTGCTGTATAAAGGAGAAGTACTGGATACCTGGAGCCGGAGAATCGGTCTTCGGACTATGACCATGTGTGTAGAAAAAGACCAGTGGGGAGAATCTTTTGCCCACATGGTAAATGGCGTAAAATACTTTGCCATGGGCGGAGATTACATTCCTGAAGAACACCTTCTTGGAAGGCTCAGCTCCCAGAAGCGCCGCCGGCTCCTGGAGGATGCCAGACTGGCCAACTTCAACAGTATCCGTGTATGGGGCGGCGGCTACTATCCCGACGACGAATTCTTTGACCTTTGCGATGAGCTGGGTCTGGTAGTCTGGGAAGACTTTATGTTTGCCTGCTCCGTTTATGAGCTTACAGCCGAATTTGAAGAAAATATCACTCGGGAATTTATAGACAATATCAAACGCCTCCGCCATCATGCCAGTCTGGGCCTGTGGTGCGGCAATAATGAAATGGAGTCCTTTGTCAAAGACGGACGGTGGGTTTCTAAACCATCCGAGGTCCGGGATTATCTTTTCATGTTTGAGCGCATCATCCCCAAAGTTCTGCAGAAATACGACCCGGAAACCTTTTACTGGCCCTCCAGCCCTTCTTCAGGGGGCTCCTTCGACGATCCCCAGGACCCCAACCGGGGAGACGTGCATTTCTGGCAGGTATGGCACGGAAACAAACCGTTCTCCGAATATAGAAAGTACGGTTTCCGCTATCTTTCCGAGTTCGGATTCCAGGCCTTCCCTTCGGTCAAAACAGTGGAGGAGGGAATCAGCGATGATCCTCAGGACTGGAACATCTTCTCCTATGTAATGGAAAAGCATCAGAGAAATGACGCTGCCAACGGAAAAATCCTGTATTACCTCCAGCAGACCTACAAGTACCCTTACGATTTTTCCTCCCTGGTATATGC
>DXFG01000293.1 GCA_019114545.1 Candidatus Blautia pullistercoris
AAAAGCAGGACAAGGTCAATTTCCATCTCATCGTCTTCTCTGTTTTCTATCTCTTTTCTCTGATCTTCCATACTTTTATCCTCTTTGGTCTCCTCTCCGGATGTTTTTCCCATAGTCTCCATAATCATATCCATATCCGGAACTCTGGGAAATCCAGTCTCTGTGAAAAGCATTCAGAATAAATCCTGAGAAATCACAGCCGCTCTGCCAGATCATATCTACCGTATCGTTAACTATCCGCACATCGGACCAGTCCTCCCGGACTACTAGTAGCACAGTATCCGCTGCTTCCATCCAGACTTCTGCGTCAGTGGATACTGCCGTAGGCGGACAGTCTATGATAATATAGTCCATCTCCTGTTTCCACTCCCGGGCCAGAGTCTTCATAGGTGCCTCTGCAAAGACCGCAGCCGGATCTTTTGCGCCGGAAAACTGGAACAGCTCCCATATACCTGCAGCTTTATTGTAATACAGATTCTCCTTCCAGGAGGCCTTTCCCGTAAATACCTGCTCTACAGAAGTCCTTCCTGCACTTTTTTCCTCAAAAACCTTATACTGGGCAGGCTGCCGCAGATCCCCGTCCACCAGAAGCACCTTCTGGTGCTTCTCCGCCAGAGCCAGGGCAATATTAGCCGCCACTGTAGATTTCCCTTCATTTTCACTGATACTGGTGACCAGCAGGATCTTCTGATCATTCCGCCTCATATGATACTCTACCTTAGCCTCAGCTCTTCTGCTGGCCTCGGCAAAGTCCATGCTTACCAGGGGAGAATTCAGAAGAAGGGCTTTCTTGGTATTCTTCCTTCCCAGGATCCCCTTGCTCTCAAAGGGAATGATCCCCCGGACCGTTCCATCCAGAAGCCTGGAAGCGGAAGAAGGACTTTTCACTGTAAACCGGAGGAGATAGAAAAGGCAGATCACTGCCGCCATTGCCAGCATTCCTGCTGCCGCCAGCAGATTCCGCCTGGCCATGATCCAGGAAGTATTGGAAGGTGAAGAAGGCACCTGAGGCTCCTGTAAAATCTGCAGGGAAGCGTTAGAGAACACATCCTGGGCCACCTGTTCATAATTTTCCAAAGCAGAATTGATAAACAGATACGCCTGCCGCGGATCCGGGCTGGACACGCTTAAAGTAAGCAGGTTGGTGTCTGTAATAGGAGTACAGGTAATATCTCCTGCGATTTCCTCTCCCACATCTTCTATGATCCTGGACCTTAGCGCCGAACTCTGAAATACCTCTCCGAAAACATCTGCCATCTGGCTGGTCACCGACAGAGAGGAATAGGCGCTGGTCTGTCCCTTCACTGTTACCACCAGGGTAGCGGTTGAAGTATAAGCCGGCTCATAGATCAAAGTGTGGACCCCGGTGATCCCCAGCCACAGAGACACACCGATCACCAGGATCATCCATAGGCTCTGAAGAAGCTCAAGACAGAGGCCTCTTATGCTTATTTCATCCAGTCGAAAAAGTTCCCGATTCATCTGCCTCCTCCTTTCATCCTTCTACGATCACAGTCAGCCAGGTTTCCCCGGAATTTCCCTGTCCGTCCTCTGCCTGATAATGGACCTCATAACAGCCTGGCGTCTGGGGATCCACATTGGATTCCGACGAAATAAGGCTGGTATCCAGATTATTGCCCTGGCTGTCCAAAAGTTCCTGAATATAGGCTGCGGCGTCAATACCGCTGCCCTGGTCTATATAAACAATCCCGGTATTCAAAACAATCTCCAGAGAATGCCCCTCTGCAGCCACCACATGGATCGGCAGATCCTGGGTCACCGTATCCCCCAGGCTGTTGCTCATCTCTAAAGTCGTGGTATAGCTTCCTGCCCTCTGATAATTTACATCTGTATCTGTCTGGGTGATCCAGTCAGAAAGATCCCCATCCAGCTGATCCTGGGCGCCCAGCCGGCCCATCAGCTCATCATAGCTTCCTTCTCCCTCTGAAAACACCAGAGGCTCCGTCAGGGTAAACCTGGGAGAATGATAGTCGGTGAACCTTACCTGTCTGGTAAGAGAGGCAGGCTGATCAGCAGAGTCAAAGACCACATAGGTCATGTTGCACAATCCCGGCTCAATAAATCTGGAAAAAGAGCCTGCCACGATCTGCGAGGTCAGATCTCCGTCTTCCTGATCTGAGGCTGTAAGCCCCTCTAACAGCTGTTCCTGGGTATACTCACAGGGAATCTCCAAAATCTCCCGGTCACTTACAATCTCCGGTTCATTGGGATCCCGGTTCTGAAAAAGAACTACCCGGGATACGCCAAAGATTACCAGAGACAAAATAAAAATCATCACTACCCCAGCTCTGACAAATCTCATAACGGTTTCCTTTCTTTATTCTCAAAACTCATTCAGGAACTCCTGAATCTCCTCTTCGTCTACTTCCCGTACTTTTCCTTCTCCTACCTTATAAACCCGGCTGCACATAGAGAATACGCTGGGCCTGTGGGCGGCTACGATCACCGTCCGGTGAGGCTCCTTCTTAATGATCCTCCTGAGAACCCTTCGCTCCGTAGCCACATCCAGGGCACTGGTAGCCTCGTCCAGGATCATCACCGGCGCATCTGCCAGAAGAGCTCTGGCAATGGAAAGCCGCTGTTTCTGGCCTTCCGAAAACCTGGTGCCCCGCTCCCGGACCTCGGTATCCATGCCGCCATCCAGCTTCTCCACAAACTCCCAGGCGCAGGCAGCCTCCAGCGCCTCCCGGATCTCCTGGTCTGTGGCTTCCGGCTTCACCATCCGCATGTTCTCTGCGATGGTTCCGGAGAACATGGTATTTCCCTGTGGGATATAGCTGAACAGACATCTGGTAGAAGAAGAAGCCCGAAGGACCTGACCATCCGGATTCCCCACCTGGATCCGTCCCTTCTGGGGATGATAAAGACCCAGGATCAAATTTAAAGTTGTAGTTTTTCCCTGGCCCGAAGGGCCGATAAGCGCCACGATTTCTCCCGGCTCTGCCCGGAAATTCCCCTCCCGGTAAATCCATTTCTCTTCTTCATAGGCAAAGTCCACGTCTTCCATATGTACAAAGACGCCCTCTTCCTTTGCCCTGGCCTTGATCTCCTCAGCCTCTTCTTTATCCTCCATGGAATCCCGGGGAAGGCTGGTGATCTCCATGATCCGCTCTGCGCTGATTCCTGCCCGGATCACCATTGGAGCCATATTCAGGATTCCGCTGAAAGATCCCCTTAAAGACCCGGCCATAGACACAAACATGGTCATAGTGCCGTAGCTGATCTCCCCCTGCCACAGGCGAAACGCTGCAAATCCATAGCAGGCATATCCCACAGCCTGGCCCACCAGGGAGGTAATAATGGTCATATACTGCTGAAATTTATTCTGCCGCAGAGCAATATCCACAGATTCCTGCTGAATCTTGTGGAATTTCTCCGTTACCCTGTCCAGCATGCCAAATGCCTTGATAAACTGCAGATTCTGAAAAGTCTCCTGATCAAAAACCGTCCGGTCGCTGGCTACATTCTGATTGTCTCTCTGAAACTGCCGCATACGCTTTGCCGAATATCTTGAAGTAATAAAAGATATGGGGGCTCCCAGAAGGGCAATCACTGCCATCACCGGATCATGTTGGATCACAATAACAAAAGCACCTCCAAAACTGATCAGTGTGGTCACCACGTTAGGAAGAAAAGAAAGAATGGTATTGGCCACCATTCCTGCATCTCCATTTACCCGGTATAGCAGGTCTCCCGACCGGTATTTGGCCAGCGACTCCCAGTTGGTCCGGAGTACCTGTTCATAAATATCCGCCCGGATCTCATTGGTCACCTTCAGACGAACCTTCAGAGACATCCTGGACTTTACCGCATTAATAAAAATCTGGGAAACCCCTACTCCCACATAGGTAGCTGCCACCCGGACAATCTCCATAGAATTTACTCCTGTGACAGCGTCTACCAGGTCTCTGCTCACCACAGAAGTCCCCAGAGACAGAACAGAGCCTGAAGCTCCCAGAAGTATGTAAACTCCTATCAAAAACCAATAGCGCCGGACATAGGCATACATCCACAGCAGTTCACCTATCAGCTGCTTCAGCCTGCCCTCCCGGATCCGCTGAATGATATGTTTTACGCTGCTCATAGATACTCCCCTTATCTGGATACAGCAGGCTTTCTGCCTGTACTTATCCGCCGGATTTTTCCTCCCGCAGACATAAAAATCCCATTCCCATATTCTGCATTTCCCCCGAATACAGGAATGAGATTCTGTTGAAAATTTTGACGCCCCAAACGATAAGTAAGTGTGTGGCAGGAATCGCTGCAGGCTTTCGTAGACTATGTACAGAGCTGCCCGGTATAAGTGAAATCGGGAATATTTGTCCATTTTCATGGTCAGTCTGCACTGCTTTGAGCCTGTAGTCTCAAAGTCATGCTCGACAAATGCCCATAAAATGGACAAATATTCCTATTCTGCACTTCATGGAGCAGCTCTGAGGCACAGGTTATTGGAAAGCCTACGGCGATTCCTGGTTGTACTTTTCCGGCTTAGTTTAGGGTACTAAATTTTCAAGGTTTGTAATGTGTTTTGGTATGTATACGTCGTATATAACGTACATAAATATACATTCTTTATTTACCGAAGATGGTCTCTTCGGTGAGCTTCACCGCATCCTCATCCGGGCGGCAGGAGAGTTCGTAGACTGGAAGCTTTGTAAGCAGATGATCCAAAGTTTCCAGACAAAGTTCCATGCCATTTTCCAGCCAGCGAGGATAAAATACGCTGTTAGAAACTGCAGTTACCTTTTCAAAACCCATAAGCTCCCGGATAGAGTTTTCCGGAGCCTGCTTCAGAACGATCATTGCACAGACCGGTACATTGGTATTCTCACAATAAGGTGAGGAACCATGCCAGGGAGTACCCCAGCCCAAGAAAGCTTCCGGAGTTTCCTGAACGAATACCACATCTCCATTGATAATCAAGGCGTCACGGTACTGGTTCCATAGTTCAGCCTGGGTGGTCTTGCCGATACCGGAGGGTCCCAGGAACATGAGGCCATGGCCTTGATAATCAATTAGAGAACTATGTAGGTAGAGAATGTGACGCTGGACGGCATGGGTATAAAAGACTTGACAAATGAATCTTTCAAGATTATCCCGAGACTCCAAAGGAAATATCACCGCAGTTCTCCACATTTTATCCGCAACCATAACATCATTATTTTTGCGAATAACATGTCCTAAATCCATATCTAATTCATATAATTCCAATCCATGGAACACTATTTCTTTTGAGAG